>JALZHC010000766.1 GCA_030914105.1 Acidobacteriota bacterium | reverse complement strand
ACGGATTTGACGCGGGCCGCGCGCCCATAAATCTTCCCGTCACGTTGCTCCGAGGAGATAGCCTCAACCTTCGACTGTTTGAGCGGATTCATAAAACCGATCCGGCGCGCGAAGACTGCGGACTCGCGCTTCAGAACACACACGTTGATTCTGTCGGCACAGATATTTATCCGACTGCGGACGCCGAGAAGGAGGAGAGCTTGTTGAATCTCTCTGGCCCAGTTGAGGTGTCTCGCGCCCTGCCCGAAACACAATACGGGGCCGTCGGGTGTGACAGTTCCGTCGCCGTCAAACATCCCGCGCAGGTACCCTGAAAGCAGGCGACTATCCTGCCACGCGAAATCGGGAATCCTTGATTTAGCGCCAGCCACGTTTAACTGCCTGCACAGCCCGAGCGCGGAGACCGTCAGGGCATGTATCCGCCGAGGCCCTTTGCCGCCTTTGCCGACGTAGTGAGATACGTGCCCGAAGGCTTCACATAATTTTTTGATCTCCGGCAGCAACGCTTCTTCGTGCTCGGCGACGAGCAAACCCAACTGCCGCTCGCCGAGCGAACCGTCTGAAGCCAGCCTGCCCAGCCACACGCCCAAGTCAGAACGGTCTGACATGTCTGCCAGGGACGCCTTGCTCGCGTTGTGCGACTTTCCGACTTCGAGCGGGGGGAAGACCGGCCCACAGTTCCACGCAGGGACGGGATTACTCAGGGCGACCCAGCAGCCTTTGACGAACTCCGCCGGAGTCCTCCATCTCCTGCGACCGTTCACGTCGGTCGTAAGGAACTTATGCTCCGGGCTGCACTCAAGGTAGTAGCCGCCCCACAGCGTGACTCTGACCAACCGTTTCTTCCCGCTGGATGCGACCCGCGCGTTTGCGAACTCACTACCATCCCATACGCATACCTCTTCACCGACGAGCGCCTCAATCGGTACGTAGCCTTTCGTCTTCTCGAAAATTCTCGTGCCCGCGTTTACACAGCCCTGGATGGGCGCGTTCTTGCCGTTGCGCTGGGCGAGGGAGGCGGCCTGCTTGTCTTCGGGGTCGAAGTTGAAGCGGAAGAGGCGGCCCGCGACCGTGCGAAGCCCCGTGCGGTCGCGCACGGCCTTGAAGCCGGCCTCGCGCAGCCACGCGTCCAGGCCGCGGTAGGTGGCGAAGTAGCGGCGCAGGAGGTCTTCCGCGTCCGTCTCCTTCAGCCCCGTCAGGAGCGCGAAGCGGCGCGCGCCGATGCCGTAGACGACGCCGAAGTTCAGGCGCTTGGCGAAGTCGCGCTGCTCTTTGGTCACAGACTCGGCGGGCACACCAAAGACCTGCGCGGCGGTCGTGCGGTGGAGGTCTGCGCCGGAGCGGAAGGCTTCGACGAAGCCGGGGTCGGCGGTGAAGTCGGCGAGGATGCGCAGCTCGATCTGCGAGTAGTCGGCCACGACAAGCTTTCTTCCGGCGGGCGCGCGAAAGCAGCGGCGCATGTCGAAGGCGTGCGGTATCTGCTGCACGTTGGGGTCGGTGCAGCTCATGCGGCCTGTGGGCGCGCCGATCTGGTGGAAGTGCGCGTGGATGCGGCTCGACTTTTCCGCGTCCTTCTTCCCTTTGTCAACCGACTCCAGCAGCGTCTCGCCGAACTTCAAGGTCTTCTGGAGCGTGCGGTATTCGAGTATGCGCCCGACGACGGGGAACTCGGCGGCGAGCGGCTCAAGCTTCCAGTTGCGCGTCGAGTCGGGGATGCGCTTGGGGTCGCCGATGACGCGCGTTAAGGCGCGCGTGAGCTGGACGTGCGAGTCGAGGTTGATGTCGGCACGCGTGGGGCCGAAGAGCGACTGCTGCGCGGCCTCCTCGGCCAGCTCGTCCTGAAGCTGCTCGTAGAGCTGGTCGCGGCGGCGCTCGATCTCTTTGAGCTTGCCGCGCCAGCACGGCTGGTCGAGGTAGACGCCTGAGAGTTCGAGCGCCGCCAAGGGTACGACGCACTCGAACTCCAGTTGCGCGGTGCGCGTCAGGGCGTTGGCGCGCAGGGCTTCGACGAGCTTGGCGCGCAGAGGGAGCATGAGCGCGGCGTCGCGCGCGGCGTATTCGAGCTGGCCGGGCGAGAGTTCGGCGCTGCCCCAGTCGCTCACTTGAAGCGACTTGTCGACGGTCTCGCCGAGGTAGCGTTCGGCGACGACGGCGAGCGAGTGGCGGTCTTCCTGCTCGCCCGCGCTGACGAGCTGGCTGGCGAGCAGAGTGTCGAAGAGTCCGGCGCGCTCGACCTCGACCTTATCGTTCGCGCGCGAGTCGTAGTCGCCGCACAGCTCGACGCCGAGATGATGCTTCACCCACTTGGCATCGAATTTCGTGTTGTGCCCGATCTTGACGGGGCGCGTCGCCCCGAGCAGGCGGCGCAAGGGTTCGAGCGCTTCGGCGCGGGCGGCGTCCCCGCTGAGCGCGAGGCGGTCGAGGTCGAAGAGGTAGACCGCGCCGGGCGCGGCGAGCTGCACGAGGCGCACGCGCCCCTCGAAGGGCGAGAGCGAGGTCGTCTCGGTGTCGAAGCCGACCTCGGCGCAGCGCGCAAGCTCTTCGCACGTCGCGACCACATCCTCCGGCTTCTCGACCAGTCGGTAGTTGAGTTCTTCCATTCGGTGTCTCGCGCCGTTGATTTCCGCGCCGCCGCTCTCCGCCGTTGCTTCGGGTCGCGCTCCGGCTAATACTTCGCGCCGACGAGGTAGACGGCCGGCTCCGCGCCTTCGACGCGCGCCTCGTGGACAGTCCACGCG
>JALZHC010000765.1 GCA_030914105.1 Acidobacteriota bacterium | reverse complement strand
CCCCAGAGCTGTCCCGTCTCGCTGAAGGCGTCGGGCGGGACTCCGGCGACGACCGAGGGGCTTCCGTCCTCCCTGAGCTGGAAGAGGTGCGGCTGCGACCACACGTCCGCCGAGTTGTGCGCGACGAAGATGGGCATGTCGCCGATGATGCGCACGCCCTTCTCGTTCGCGTAATGTTTGAGCTTGAGCCACTGCTGGAAGAAGGCGTACTGGAAAAACTTGTGCGCGTAGATTCTTTCGCCGAAGGCACGCCGCGCCTCTTCGAGCGCCGCCGGCTCGCGCCGCGCGATTGCTGCCTGCCACTTGTTCCACTCTGCGCCCTTGTGCTCGTCCTTGAGCGCGGCGAAGAGCGCGTAGTCTTCGAGCCAGACGGAGGCGAACTGCTGGAAGCCGTCGTAGTCGCTGAGCACGCCCTCGTCGCTTTTGACCTTCGCCTTGAAGTTCTGGAAAGCCTTCTCCAGAAGGCCGCGCTTGTACTCGACGACCTTGCCGTAATCCACGCGTTCAGACGAAAGGTCGGGCGCGGGTTCGATCTCTGCTTCGTTGAGCAGTCCGTCTTCGACGAGCTTCTCCGGGCTGACGAGGTTCGTGTTGCCCGCGAAGGCGGAGAAGGAAGAGTAGGGCGAGTCGCCGTAGCCGGTTGGGCCGAGCGGCAAGACCTGCCAGTAAGCCTGCCCCGCCGCGGCGAGCCAGTCAACGAACCCGTAAGCCTCGCCGCCCAGGTCGCCGACGCCGAAGCGACCCGGCAGGGAAGTCGGGTGCAGAAGTATCCCGCTTGCTCTTTTAAAGTTCATTCAGCCCTCATCGTTCAGCAGTATCTCAAGTCAGAACGCGTCGGAGTCAGCAGTAATCAGCCGCAACTCTTCGGCCCAGAGGTGGCGCGCGTAAACTTTTTCGAGCGCGGCGCGCAGCCACGCGCGGGCCTCTCCGTCGAGCGAGACGGCTGCGTTGCGGAAGTCCGCGGCGTACTCTTCGGGGCGGCTCGCCTTGTAGAGCAACACGATTTCGGGCGCGAGAACCGCTAGGCCCGAAGGAGACTTGAAAGAGATTCGTCCGCGCGCGAGCGTCACTGTCGGGTCGCGCCTGAAGCTGAAACGCTCGTCGTCAATCTCGTCGAACAGCAGCTCGAAGAAGCTGGGGTCGTGCCCGTCTCTGCGGCACCAGACGGTGTGAACCGCCGGGGCCAGCGTCTCGCATTCCCGCCAGGGAGTCAGCTCGCCGCCGGCGGCCTTCTCTAAACACCAGCCGTGCCGCAGAAGGTAGTCGCGCGCCTCGGCCTGATCCCTGCGCGCAACACAGATGTCCACGTCCTTGTGCTCGCGCGTCACACGAGCCAGGAAGAGGTCTATCGCCCAGCCGCCGCAGACGTACCACTCGCAGCGCAGCTCGCGGAGCAGCGCGCCGACCTTCTCGACTTCGGCGAACGACATCACTCAACTCGGGCGGACGACATCATTCAACTTCGGCGAACGACATCAACTCGCGTCCTACCTTAACTCGCCTCCTGCCTTCTCGACGTTCGAGGCCGTGTGTCAACGCCCGTCCCGCTTAACGTCGTCCCGCTCCGAAGTCCGAACCCAGCATCTCAGAACTTCCGCGACGCTCCACGCCTGTGCGATGCAGCCGCGCGGCGTGAACGGCGCGACGGCGTCGAAGACCTCGCTGATCGAGCCAACGCACGCCGCGTCGAGGTGCGGGACGAAGCCCTTTAGGAACTCGCGCGCGCCCGCGCGGTCTTCCGGGTGGACTCTGAGCCAGGCATCAATGAACGGGCCGATAAGCCAGGCCCAGACGGTGCCCTGATGATAGGCCGCGTCGCGCGTCTTCAAGTCGCCGTGGTAGGTCGGCTTGAACTCCGGGTCGTCTGGCGCGAGCGAGCGCAGGCCGACGGGCGTCAGAAGCTTCTCGCGCGCGACTTCGAGCACAGACTTCCAGCGCGACTCTTCGAGCACGGGGTGTTCGAGCGAGATGGCGAGGAGCTGGTTCGGGCGGCACGCGGGGTCTTCCTGGCCGTGCTTCTCCCAGCTCTCGACAACGTCGTAGAGGTAGCCGCCCTCCGCGTACCAGAAGCGCTGGTTGAAGGAGCGGCGGCACCTTTCGGCGTGCACGGCAAGCTCGCCCGCGCGCTCCTCGTCGCCGGCCTCGCGCGCCCAGCCTTCGAGCAGGCGGAGCGCGTTGTACCAGAGCGCGTTGATCTCGACGGCCTTGCCGCGCCGAGGGGTGACGACCCAGCCGTCGCACTTCGCGTCCATCCACGTCAGTTGATAACCTTCCGCGCCCTGCACGAGCAGGCCGTCCTTCGGGTCGACGTGGATGCCGAAGCGCGTGCCTTCAAGGTGGCACTTGATGATGTCGTGCATCTTCGGGAGGAGGATTTCGAGCGTGACGCGGTCGTCGGTCGTCTGAAGATAGCGGTCGAGCGCGTGGAAGAACCAGAGCGTCGCGTCGGCAGTGTGGTAGAGGCCCTCGTTCGCGCCGTCGGGGAACATGTTGGGGATGAGGCCGTCGCGTATGTACTGGCCGAAGGTTCTGAGAATCCAGCCGGCCTCGCGGAAGCGGCCCGTGGTGAGGGTGAGACCTTCCAAACTGATCATCGTGTCGCGGCCCCAGTCGGTGAACCAGTGATAGCCGGCGATGACCGAGCGCACTTCTTCGCCGGCGGCGTGAGCGCGCGCGGCGTCCTGCTGGCGGCCCGCGGGCGTGATGACGAACTGATCCGCCGCGAGCGTGAGTTCGCCG
>JALZHC010000185.1:3616-6827 GCA_030914105.1 Acidobacteriota bacterium | reverse complement strand
GCGCCCCTCGCGTCACCTGCTTCAAAGTCCCGTCGCTCGCGTCCACGCGGAAGAGGTGTTGCTCGCCGCGCACGCCGGTCTCGAAGTAGAGAGCGCGTCCGCGCTCGGCCCAGGTGAGGTTCGACGGGATGAGGTCGAGCGTGGGCGAGAGGTTGCGCGACGGCGTGCCGCCCGAAGAGGGCGCGAGGAAGATTTTCGGGTGGTCGGTCTCGTGGAGCCGTCCGAGGAAGGCGAGCTGCTTGCCGTCGGGCGACCAGCGCGGGCTGTAATCTTCCTCCGGGTGGTCGGAGATTTTCGTGAGTGCGCCCCCTTCCGAAGAGACGACCCAGACGTCCGTGTTGCGGCTCTCGTCGAAGGCGTGGCCGCTGCGGTCGGAGACGAAGGCGAGGCGCGTGGAGTCAGGCGACCACTGCGGGTCTGTGTCGTTCCAGTCTTCGCCGGAAGTGATCTGCCGCGCCGCTCCGTTCGCGAGGTCTGCGACCCAGAGGTGGCTCCGCTTGTCGTCGAACCAGCCCGTGTCGTTGAACTTGTAGGAGAGGTGCTTGTAGTGGCGCACGTCGCTCGAAGGAGGCTTCGCGTCGCTCGGCCCCGTCCGGCTCGTCAAGACGAGGCGCTTGCCGTCGGGCGACCACTCGAAGGTACTCACTCCGTTCCTGAGGTTGGTCAAGCGCCGCGCCTCGCCGCCTTCGAGCGGGAGGAGCCAGACCTGCGCACGCGGCTGCGACTCCGGCGCGGGCGCTGTCGTCTGCAAGGCGCTCGGCACGCCCGGCGTCGTGGCGGTGACGTTTGGTGCGGGCGTCGTCTGCGGCGTCGCTTGGGTCGGCGTCGCCTGCGGCGCGTTCGCGCCCGGCGCGGGTTGAGGCGTCGGGGTCGCGGTCGCGGTCGGCGTGCCTTGCGACGCGCCGCGTTGTGCAGAGTTGGCGACGTCCGACCAGGGGCGCGCGGAGATGAAGGCGAGCGAGTGGCCGTCGGGCGACCAGCGCGGCGAAGTCGAAGACTGCTGGCTCGAAGTGAGCTGGCGCGGGGGCCGGCTGCCGTCGGTCGAGGCGAGCCAGATTTGCGACTGCCGCCGGTTCTGCCTCTGGTCAATCGTCGTCAGGACGTAGGCGACGAGTTTGCCGTCGGGCGACAGGCGCGGGTCGCCGACGAACTCGAAGGCGAAGTAGTCTTCGGGCGTGATGCCGCGCACCTTCGCCGGCTGCTGCGCACCGACGCGCGCGAGCGGCGCGAAGAGCAGCAGCAGCGCGAGCGACGGCGCGACGAGCGGCAAAAGGGCGAGCGCCGTGGCCGCCTTCCCGGCCTTTCGGTTTACCATCCTCCCGGCCTTTCGGTTCAAAGCCCTTTCTGACTTTCGGTTTACAACCCTCGCGGACTTTCTGTTGGATTGCCCCACAGACTTTCTCATGCTTCCCTTCCTCCGAACTTTGACGCGCGATTCTCTGAACTGGCGGCGGCCCACACCGTTCTCTTACACGCGGAGCGGGCCGTCGCGGATTGTCTTTCGGCAAGTCGTCACGGATTGTCTTTCGGCAAGGGACTCGCCTTGTCCTTCAGACCTTCCTCCGGCTTGTCCGCGTCGTATGTGAGTTCGTGCTGCGTGTTGTCGCGCAGGTTGTCGAACTCAAGCGACGCGGTGCGACCGCTGACCTTCAGGCCGTCGTAAGACGCAATCGGTGCCCAGCAGGAGTCGTAGCGCACAGACTTTGCGTCGCGCTCGCGCCAGGCCTCGTCGAGCTTGAGCCAGATGAGGTTGCACTCGGTGCCTGCGCCGCACTCGTGATCGTCCGGCTTCTCCTTCGAGGGGCCGCAGACCTGAAGCAGGAGGTAGACGAAGCCGCCCTTGCGCGTCAGGAACAACTGGGTCGCGCCCTCGATGCGCGCGGCCTCGATGTGCTGCGACAGGTCGAGCACGTGCGAGCGCCCGCCCTCGCGGACGACGACCGCGCGCCGCCCCCTCGTGCGCAAGTTGATTCCCTGCCTGGCGGCGGGTTGCTGCGCCGCGCTGCGACTCACAACAGCGTCCGCGCGCGCGAGGCAGAGTAAGAGAAGAACGACTGCGGCCTTTCCTTGTGTCATCGGCGAAGACTCTCAGAGCGCGACCATAACGACGGTGAGGCCGCCCTGCGGGCTTCCGTCCGCGCCGGTCTGCGTGAGGTGGAAGATGTACGCGTCGCCGAGGGCCGCGCCCGTCAGGTCTGCGCCGAAGTTGAAGTGGATGAGCTGGCCGGGCCGCAGGCTAAGCTTCGCCTCGAAGCTGGGCGGGCCGCTCGTGCCGAACGGGCGGCTGATGCCGAGCAGGGACGGCAGACAGCCGGCGGGATGCGCCACGTCTTTCAACTCGGCGGCGGGGAAGTCTGTGAACTCGAACCTGAAGCTGCGCGGCTGGCGCACGGCCAGGCGACGGAAGCCCGGAGTCTTTTCGAGCTGTGAGAGGACGACCTTGCGCACGAAGTCGCCGGGGCGGAGGTCTGCGGTGGCGTGCAGCGTGACCTCCTCGGCCACGTCCTCGTTGAGGTTGATCGTCGTCAAGCGCAGTCCGCACGCGCCTTTGCGCTTCTTCTGGCCGGGGGCGTCGCAGGGGACGATGCAGATGTTGTGCTGCGCGACGTGCTGGTCGGCGGGTACGTGGAAGCTCTTGTCGTCGGGAATCAGCGATTCCGGGTAGCAGCGGGCGATGAGGCATTTGTGGCCGTGGCTTTGCGGGTCGTCGGCGGGCAAGCCCTGCGGCGGCGTCCAGTCAATCACGACCGGCGTGGTCGAGCCTTCGGGCGGCGTGGGCACGCCGATCTTCTGCACGTTGAAGGTGCTCGCCGGGTTGTTCGGGGCCATCGCGAGCGAGGGGTTGCCGACCCACAACTCGATGTCTGTGTTTTCGTCAAACGGCGACGTGCAGCCGCTGGCGGCGGTCTTGCGGCGGAATTGCACGGTGACGGTGTTGGTCTGGCCTGGGTCGGCCTTGTCGGGGCCGGAGACGGGGCCGACGAGCTTGATGTCGGGGCTGAGCCACCACACGCCGCCGGCGTTGTGCGCTCCTCCGTCGCCCGCGACCGCCTCCATGAAGAAGCACGTGTCGGCGGCGAGGCCGGGGTCTTTTGCCATATCGGACTCCTTTCAGGTCTGGGCGTTCGCGCGGCGCGCGGCGTCGCGTATCTTACTTCAAGTGGCGCCCCGTCCGCTTAAAGATTTACGCGGACGAGTTGAAGGCCGACCG
>JALZHC010000185.1:0-3606 GCA_030914105.1 Acidobacteriota bacterium | reverse complement strand
GCAAGAGCCTCGGTCGGCCTTCACTGACTCGACGCGCAGGGTTATTGACCGAAGCGGCCCCTGTACTCCAGCGACTCGATGAAGGCGCGAACCATCTCGGCGGCGTGGAAGTCGCCGCTGAACGAGTTGAGCTTGTTCAACCAGAAGCTGTAGCCGTCGAAGTTGGTGTCGGGCGCGCTGTCGGGGTCGCGCCGAAGGTAGCCGAAGTACTGCATCAGGACGAAGGCCGCGTTCGACTCGCGCCTAGTCATCTGCGGGTTTTCGGCCACGGCCCGCAGCACCTGCGCGCGCGTCTTCACGCCGTTCTTCAGGTCGGCCACAAGCGAGTCGCGCTCGGTCTGGGAGAGCACACCACCCGCGTTTGCGTTGAGGGCGTCGACGTACTGCTCCGGCGAGATGGACTGCGGGTAGAGGCCGGTGAAGCGCGCCCTGGCGACGAACTCGTCGGCGAACGCCTGCTTGTTATTCTCCAGTTGCTGCTCCCAGCCGGGCACGCCGACGACGAGGCCCTGGCTGATCCTCTGCGTGTCCGGGAGGAACGAGCTGAGCGTGACGGGCACGGGCTTATTCGGGAGGTTGCCGAAGGCGGCCTTGTTCATCTTGTAGACGAGGAAGCCGGTCTCCTGAAATTCAATCGAGAGGAAGAAGGCCGCCGAAGTGTCCACACGCTTGACGGCGCGGCACTGTTGGTTTGTGCCGCACGACTCGATGCCCTGCGTCCAGAACTGGAGGCCCGACGCGTCAGGCTCGCGCGAGAGGAAGTCGTGGTAGTGCTGGCGGACGAAGAACTGCGAGTCATCTACGGGATTCGAGGACGAGGGCGCGCTGTCGTTGTCCGTGATCTGCAAAGTCGCCGTGACCCGCGAGCCTAAGACCACAGGGGACGTGCCTAAGGGGTTGCTCAGGCGGAGCAGCGCGGTCTCCGTCCCCTCGACGTAGGCGTCGTCGGTGATGAGGACGTTGAAGCTCGCCTCGGACTCGCCCGGCGCGAAGCGTAGGCGTCCGAGCGCCTTCGTGAAGTCGCACCGGTCGAGCGCGATGCCGGTCGTGGCCGAGCAGGGCACGGCCACCGTCGGGATGCTGCCGTCGTTGGTGGCGTAGTCCACGGTCGCCGCCTGCGAGGTGTCGCCCGTGCGCCTGACGGTGACGGCGAGGCTGCCCGCGCCCTCGTCCACCGTGTAGGAGGACTGCTTGAACTCGATGGTGCCCGGTCTGACCGTGATGAAGACTTGTGAGAAGGTCGAGCGCGCGCCGCCCGCGCCGGTCGAACCCTGGTCGTTGGTCGTGAGCTGGAGCGTGGCCGTCCCGCTGAAGCCCGCCTGCGGCTTGAAGGACAGGCCGCTGAGCGCCGCGTTGAGTGTGGCGATGGGGGCGGCGAAGGTCGCGGTGGCGTCGTCGGTGCCGGTGCCGGCGGAGAAGGTCAGGCCCGCGGTCGAGCCGAGTGTGAGCGTGCCGTGCGTGGCCGTGAGCGTGACCTTGAGGGGGTCTGTGCCGGCGTCAACGTCCGCGACCGAGATGGCGTTGGAGTTGGCTGCGGAGAAGACGAGCGGGGTGTTCTGGTCGGTCGCCTGTGGGCCGGGCACGCTGTTGACGGGCGGGTCGTTGACGGCGTTGATGGTGATCGAGACCGTGGCCGGGGCGGACTCCGCGCCGCTCGGGTCGACGGCCTTGAAGGTGAAGCTGTCCGAGCCGTTGAAGTTCTGCGCGGGCGTGTAGGTTCGGCCTGAGCCGGAGCCGGAGAGCGTGCCGTGCGAGGGGCCGGAGACGACGCTGAAGGTCAGCACGTCGCCGTCAACGTCCGAGCCGGTGAACGCGATGAACCTCGAAGAGTCTTCGGAGGTCGTGACCGACTGGTCGTTGGCCGTGGGCGGGTCGTTGACCGGCGTGACCGTGATCTTGAAGGTCTGCGAGGCGGAGGTGTCCTGCCCGCCGTTAGCCGTCCCGCCGTCGTCTTTGAGGACGAGGGTGATGGTCGCGCTGCCGTTGGCGTTGGGCGCGGAGGTGAAGGTCAGCGCGCCTGTGGGGCTGACGGCGGGCGCGTTTGAGAAGAGTGAAGGGTTGGTGTTGCCGGTCACGGCGAAGGAGAGCGACTGGCCTGACTCGTCCGGCGGCCCGGCGCTGAGGGTGGTCGCCCAGCCCCCCACGGTCTGCGGGCCGGAGTCCTCGGCGACGTTTACGTCCAAGCCCTTCGTGAAGGTCGGCGCGTCGTTGACCGGCGTGACGGTGAGAAGGAAGCTGTCGGTGTTCGAGCCGCCGCCGGAGTGGTTCACGGTCAGCGTGACGTGGGCCGTGCCGTTCTGATTCGCCGCCGGCGAGACCGAGAGCGTGCGCACGGGGCCTGTGCCGGTGACCGAGAGGTTGGCGTCGGGCACGAGCATCTGGTTGTCCGACGAGGCCGCCACGGAAGTGATGTCGTTCGCGCCGTCGCCGACGGCGAAGGTTATTGAAAGCGCGGTGTCTTCGAGCGTCGTCCTGTCGGAGACGGCTTCGAGCGACGGGTGAAACTCGTAAGCGCCGATGTCCACGGTCGCGGCGAAGCGGCCCGCGCCGCGCTGGTCGGTCGTGAGGGCATTGCCGCTCGCGTCCCTGGCGAGGGAGTTGTCGCCTGAGTCGAGCGCGGGGCTTCCGGCGAGCAGCGCGTGTGTGAACGTCGGGCCGCCGTTGTCTGCGAGCGGGCCGAGGAGCGGGTCGAGCGGCGAGCCGGAGGTTCCGACCTGGTCGCCGTTGACGCCGTTGCTGAGGCCCGTGCTGCCTGCGTCGGCGACGCCGATGAGGTTGTGGCCCTGCGAGGCGAAAGCGCCGGAGGTGTCCGGGCCGCTCTGGTTGTTGGACAGAGTGTTGCGGGCGACGATGGTGTTGCGGAGGGTGACGACGTGTGAGTTGTTGAAGGTGTGAATGCCCGCGCCGCCGAAGGTATCCGCCACGCCGGAGTTGAAGGCGACGGTGCAGTTCGTCAGCGTCGCCGTGCCCGCGTTCCAGAGTCCGGCCCCCGCGGCACCGACGCCGGTGGTGGTGTTGCCGCTGATGGTGGAGTTGATCATCGTCAGCGTGTCGTCGTTTGCCACGCCGCCGCCGATGCCGCCGCCGTTAGACGCGTTCGAGCCGGTAGAGTTTCCGCTGATGGTGCTGCCGATGACGGTCAGCCTCGCGTCGTTGAAGATGCCGCCGCCGAAGCCGCCCTGGCCGGAAAAACCGGTGCCTTTGCCGGTGGTGTTATTGCTGAGGGTGCAGTTCGTCAGCGTGCCCGTGCCCTTCTCGAAAACGATGCCGCCGCCGTTGCCGCCTGATTCGTTCCCGCCGCCACTGTCTGCCGTGTGGTTGCCGCTGATGACTGTGTCTGTCAGGTTGAGGGCGGTGGTATGGACGGTCGTCGCGTCGCCGGCATAGATACCTCCTCCGTCGCCCCCGTGACCGCTGCTGGAGGAGCCGACGTTGCCCGTACCGGTGTTATTACCGGTAACGAAGCAGTGCGTCATATTCAACGTCCCGATGGCCTGGATGCCGCCGCCGAGACCGCCGGGGCCGCCGAAGCTACCGTCGCCGCCTTTGCCGGTGGTGTTGTTGGTGACGGTGCAGTTCGTCATCGTCAGCGTGCCGGTGCTGGAG
>JALZHC010000184.1 GCA_030914105.1 Acidobacteriota bacterium | reverse complement strand
GACGCTGATAGAAGAAGCGCGGACAGAGAGATGAGTGTGAACTTTGCTGAGACGGGGTGAGAGTGTATCTCTAAAGTGCTTGACGTGGGGCACCGCTTCACAGAGACGTTATGTGTCATAAAAAAGAGAAGTGGGGTTGTGGTCTTTCGCTCCCGCTTTGAGGATAAAACTTTGAGGTGGAAAGGTGCTGCCGACGATGAAACACTAGGAAAGGTGCTCACATCATCTCGCCCGGTCGGCGCGCTTCAGCGCCTCCCGCACCGCTCGCCCTTCTTCGCTGCTCTTGGTCGAGCGCGTCCGGCGGCAGAGCGCGACGAAGCGCCTCAGCTCATCCGCGGTACGAGGGTCGCAGCTCTCGGCGAGCGTCTGCATGGCGAAAGTGGAATACTTCATCTCCTCGGCCAGGGTGCGATAGAGGCCGAGCGCCTCCCGAATCTTCCGGTCTGCATCCGTCTCGCCGGTTGACGGCGTCGGGTGGCCGGAGTCATTTCTGGGCATTAGGCCGCGCGTGATCTGGCCTCCGCCGTCCAAAGCTTTCCGCCTGAACTCTTCCGCTGGCAGCGGCCTGCTCAGCAGGTAGCCCTGCACCTCGTCGCAGCCGAGCAGCCGCAGGAACCTCAACTGCTCCTCAGTCTCCACGCCTTCGGCGATGACCTTCAGGCCGAGGCTGCGCGCCAGCGTGATGACCGCCCTCACTATCGCCGCGTCGTTCGGCTCGGTCGCGGCGTCGCGGACGAAGGACTGGTCTATCTTCAGGCAGTCTGCGGGGAACTTCTTGAGGTAGCTCAGGCTTGAGTAGCCAGTGCCGAAGTCGTCTATCGAGACGTGGACGCCCAACTCTCTTAACGAACGTAGAGTCTCGGCGGCGGCCTCGGCGTCGCTCATCACAGAGCTTTCGGTCAGCTCCAAGTCGAGGCAGTCGGGGTCGAGCCCCGTCTCTTCGAGCACGCGAGAGACCAGTTCAGACAGGCCAGGCTGACGGAACATTCTCGCCGAGACGTTCGTGGAGACACGCAGATGCGGCAGCCCCGCCGCCTGCCACGCCTTATTCTGCGCGCAGGCCGTGCGCAGCACCCACTCGTCGAGGGCGACTATTAGCCCGGTATCCTCCGCCAGCGGGATGAACTCTCCGGGCGAGACTAGGCCCATCTCCGGGTGTTGCCAGCGCACTAATGCTTCCATGCCGGTGACGGTGTTGGTGAAGATGTCCGCCTGCGGCTGGTAGTGGAGGGTGAACTCCTCGCGCTCCAGGCCCCGGCGCAGGCCCGACTCCAGCGACAGACGCCTGAGCGCCCTGGCGTTCATCTCCGCGGCGTAGAACTGGTGATTATTCCCGCCCTCCTCTTTGGCGCGGAATAGGGCCGCGCCCGCGTTCTTCGTCAGCGCCGGCGCGTCCTGACCGTCGCCGGGGGCTAAGGCGATACCGACGCTGGCGGTGACGTAGAGGTCGTGTCCGTCCAGGCTGAATGGATGCTTCAGGGCCTCATGAATCCGCCGGGCCACAGGGATTATCTCCTCCGCGCGCCCGGTGCGCGCCGGCAGTAGGGCGAACTCTTCGTCGCCGAAGCGTGCGAGCAGGTCGCCGTCGCCCACGCACCCTTTCAACCTCTCGGCGACGCCGCGCAGCAGCCGATCCCCCGCCGCGTGGCCGAGCGTGTCCACGAACCTCTTGAAGCGGTCTGGGGAGATGAGCATGACCGCCCGTGCCCATCGGCCCTGCCCCGCCGAAGAGAGAGATTTAGCGGCCTCGGCCTCGAAGTGCGCGCGGTTCGGCAGTCCCGTCGCCGCGTCGTAGAAGCGTTGGCGGGTGATGTCTCTGGCGACGGCCTGAAAGCCAACGATGCGGTCGCCCTCGACGAGCAGTCGCACGTTCTGGCCGAGCCAGACCTCGCCGCCGTCGCCCGCGAGCGCCGGGAACTCGAAGTAAGTGTCTGCCACCCTCCCGGCGAACTGCGACCCGTAAAACTTCTCGGCCTCGCCGCGGTAATCAGGTCTCACGAGTTCGAGGTAGTGAAGGCCGACGAACTCTTTCGCCGGACGCTTCAGGAATCTGGCGGCGACGGGGTTGACCAGGGTGAAGTGCCCTTTCACGTCCGTCCTGTAGATGATGTCGGTGGCGTGCTCGACTATCTGCCGGAAGCGCCCCTCGGCCTGGCGGTTGGCCTCACGCAGCGCACGGTGTTCGAGCGCACGGCGGACGGCGGCGCCGACCTGCGTGAAGTTGAACGGCTTGGTGACGTAGTCGAAGGCCCCGACGCGCATCGCCTCAATCGCGCTCTCGATGGTCGAGATACCGCTGACCATGACGACGACGGTGTCGGGCGCGAGTTCGAGCAGGCGCGGCACCATCTCCAGGCCGCTGATGCCGCCCATCTGAATGTCGCTCAGCACGAGGTCGAACCTCTCTGAGCGCAGCAACTCAAGTGCGCACTCCGCCGAACCGGCCTCCGCACACTGGTAGCTCTCATTCAGGTATTCGCGCAAGAGGTCTCTGATCGCCGGCTCGTCGTCGATGATCAGGATGCGAGTTTGATCTTTGTCTGCTTCAGGCATGGCTGGTTTTTAATTCGCGCCCCGGCGGGACGGCCTCGGGAAAGCGTCAAGCGCCTCGCGCACCTTGCGCCCGAACATCTCGACGCCGTAGGGCTTCTGCAACAAAGGGGTTCCGGCCTCTGCGGCGAACTGCCCCCTGACCATCTCCGCGCTGTAGCCCGTCATAAAGATCACCGGCGCCTCGCCGCCGGACGAGCGTATCGCCTCGAAGGCTTCGCGCCCGCCCACGCGTGGCATCACCACGTCGAGGATCACCAAGTCTATCTTCTCCCGTTCGGCGGCGTAAATCTCCAGGGCTTCCGCGCCGTCTCGCGCGAGCAGGACGGTGTATCCAAAATCTTCTAGGATCGACCGGGCTAGGCCGCGCAGAGCCTCCTCGTCTTCGGCCACGAGGATCGTCTCCGTGCCGCCACGCACGGAGGGCAACGCCTCCGACGCCTCTTCGGCGATCGCTTTCCCGTCCGCCGGCAGATAGATTTTGAAGGTCGTCCCCAGCCCCGGCTCGCTGTAGACCTCGATTAAGCCGTCGTGCTGTTTGACGATGCCGAAGACCATCGAAAGCCCCAGCCCCGTCCCCTTCCCTATCGGCTTCGTCGTGAAGAACGGCTCGAAGACGCGCGAACGTGTCTCGCCGTCCATGCCTATGCCGGTATCACTCACCTTGATCTCGACGTACTGGCCCGGTTTGGCTAGGGGGTGTCTGTGCAGGTAGGCCCCGTCGAGTGTCACGTTGCCGGTCTCGATGATGAGCCTCCCGCCCTGCGGCATCGCGTCGCGGGCGTTGACCGCCAGGTTCATCACCACCTGCTCAACCTGTGCGGGGTCGGCGAAGACCGCCGACAGGTTCGCGCCCGGCTGGAAGAGCACGTCCACATCCGCGCCGATGGTGCGCCGCAGCAGCTTGAGGATTTCCGCGATGGTGTCATTGAGGTCGATGGTCTTACGTTCGAGTTGCTGGCGGCGGCTGAAGGCGAGTAGCTGCCGGGTCAGTGTGGCGGCTCGGTCAGCGGCCTTCTCGACCTCGACCAGGCGCTGTCGGACGGGGGCTTCCGCGTCGAGGCGGGCGAGCGCGAGCTGCGTGTTACCGGAGATGACGGTCAGCAGGTTGTTGAAGTCGTGTGCGACGCCCCCGGCCAGCGTGCCGATGGACTCCATCTTCTGCGCCTGCCGGAGTTGCTCCTCGCTCGCCGCCAGGGCCGCCTCGGCGCGCTTCCTATCTTCGACGTCCGAGTTCGTGCCGAACCACTTGAGGGTGCGCCCTTCGGCGTCGCGCCCGGCTGACGCGCGCGCCACGTGCCAGCGGTACTCGCCGTCGGCGCGCCTCAGCCGGAACTCTACAATGTAAGGCTCGCCCGTCTCCAATGATCTCTTCCAGCTTTCGAGGCATTGCGGCAGGTCGTCCGGGTGCACGAAGTTCTGCCAGCCCTCGCCCAGGCCCGACTCCATAGTCTGACCGAAGTATTCGACGGCGCGACGGTTGATGTAATCGAGGCTGCCATCGGGCCGGGCCGTCCAGACCTGGTGGAGGATGCCTTCGCCGAGGAGGCGGTAACGCTCCTCGCTCTCCCTGAGTTCTTTCTCCGCGAGAAGGCGCGCGGTGATGTCCCTGACGATGATCTGCACCGCAGGCTTGCCTTGAAAGGTGGTGGGGATGCCCGTCACCTCCGCGTCTATCTCACGCCCGTCGAGGCGGAGCAGCTTCTGCTCGCTGAGTTCGCTCTGCTCCCCGTCGTCAAGGTTCCGGCGGACGCGCCTGAGAACCTTCTCGCGGAAGTCGGGGTGGACGATGTCCAGGATCGGCCTGCCGATAATCTCTTCGGGGCCGGCAGCCCCGAGGAGCTTTACGCCGGCGGCGTTGACATAGACGAAGCGGCCTTCGCTGTGCACGGCAATCGTCTCCGGCGTAGATTCAACAAGCCGCCGGTAGCGGCCTTCACTCTCGCGTAAGCCGGCGGCCTGCGCGCGCGCCTCTTCCAAAGCGCGCCCGTAAGATCGAGAGAGGGTGACGAGTTGTCGTCTGGAGATGAAGGCCAGTCCGCAGCCCAACAGCAGCGCCGCCGCGAGCGACGTGGCGAGGAATGACCGGGCAGTGCCGCGCACCGCCTGGCTGCGCTGCGCGAGTAATGACTGTTCGGTCGCCAGAAACGTGGCGAACTGCTCCCGCACCGAGTCCGTCAGCCTGCTACCCCTGCCACTGTTGACGACGGCGTAGTAGTCGCCCCCCGACTCTTTGAGCGCCAGCACTTCGCTCGTATAGTCGCCCCACCGCGCGTAAGCGGAGCGTACCTGATCGACCCGCCTGACCTGTTCCAGGTTGTCCGAGACCAGTCGGCGCAGCCGGTCGAAGGCGGGATCGACGACCGGAGCCGAATGGGTGTATGGGTTCACCGACTCCGGGTCTCCGCCGAGCAAGCGGTCACGCAGCCCCGCCTGCGCCTCGGCGATCAGACTCTGCGTCTCGTTCGCCTGTGAGATGACCCTGTCCGTGTGCTCGACCCAATCCGTCTCCGAGAGCAGGCGGTTGATCTGCCACAGCAGGACGCCAGCCAGCAGCGCCATGAAGACTAGCGGCACGACGACGGCGCGGGAGAGCGTGCGCCTGAACTCCCGCGAAGCCATCGGCGCGGGGCCGCCCTGCGTGCCCCGCCGCGCCTCCTCCAGAATCCCGCTGTAAAGCCGCTCGCTCTCGCGCCGCGCCTCCTCGGCGCGCCGGCGCTCGGCGGCCTCCCTCTCCAATTCTTCGTTGAGGCGCGACAGCCGGGCGGACTGGCGGCGCAGTTCGAGCTGCGTCATCGCCTGACGGCTCAGGGCGCGCAATGCCTCCTCCTGCCCCGGCGTTAATTCACGCGGGACGCGGTCGATGACGCAGAGCGTGCCGAGCGCGTGCCCTTCGGGGGTGACGAGCGGCGCGCCGGCGTAGAACCGGATGTGCGGGTCTGAGGTGACGAGCGGGTTGTCGGCGAACCTCTCGTCGGCCAGCGCGTCTGGGACGACGAAGAGGCTAGACTGCCCAATGGCATGCGCGCAGAAGGCGATCTCACGCGGTGTCTCGCTCGCTTCCAGCCCCACCTTCGACTTGAACCACTGGCGGTCTTCGTCAACGAGGGTGGCGAGCGCGACAGGCGTCCCGCAGATCTGCGCCGCCAGCAGGGTGAGGTCGTCGAACTCCTGTTCGGGGAGGGTATCGAGGATTCTATACTCGCGCAGTGCGTCTATGCGCGCGGCTTCGTCGGAAGGCATAACGGCTTTCATCCGGCAATCCTTTGAAAGTGGTCGAAAGGGCCGGCGGCGGCAGCCGCCTCGCCGGCCCGTCAAGCGCGGACTTAGCGCCGGCGGAGCTTCCCCGCCTTCAGGCCCTCACGCGAATACCCGATTACCCGCAGCAGGTCGAGGAAGCTTTCCACGCTCCCGCGCAGTTCCGCCTGTTCGCGCCTGCACTCGGCCAGTTCGTCGCGCAGCAGTTGGTTGGAGTTCTCAAGCTCGGCGTTGCGCTCCCTAAGCTGGTGAACCTCGGCCTCGAACCCGCCGCCTGCCGTCACTTTTTCGGAACTCATTGCCAAGCCCCTCAGATGAATCGCTCACCCTTCGGCCTTTGAAAGCTTCGTCCCTGCTCACCGGCCTACCGCGTTGGGCGCGCCGGCTTCTGACGCCGAGGCCATGCGGACGGAGCCGGCGGAGCGCAGCGTGACGGCCATGTACTTGCGGCCAGCGCCGCCGCGCCTGACCTCGAAGTCGCTGAAGAGCTTGATGACTAAAGTCTGACCGGGCTTGAGCAGCATACTCGCGTCATAGTCCACGGTCTTGAAGCCGCCCCGTGCGGGGGTCGCGTCCACGAACCAGGAGAGGAGATTCAGACGGTAGTAGTCGCCGTCCCTCTTCACGTTGCGTGTGACGCTGATCGAGGTCTCGCGGTCGAGGTCGTAGGCGGAGGCGGTCGTCTCCATGCCGGCGGTTATAATGCCGCCGTCAACATTCATCGCGTCGCGTTCCAGGTTGAGCGCCGCCGTCTCGCCAATATATGAGGCCGCGGACTGCCGCTTCTGGATGCGGGCCAGCCCCTGATGCTCCAGGCCGCGGAGCGTCGCGGCGAACTCTTCGGTGCCCTGAATCGTGTTGCTCGCGCTGCGGTAGATGCCGGCACGCTCCGAGATGAAGGCGTTCGGGTCGTCGCTGATAAAGTAAGTGATGTCCACCTGCGCCTGCACGGACTGGTCAACGGGGCCGGCGGGGTGCGCGCCGAACGTCACCTGGTTCGGGCAGTTGTGCGGGAAGGTCTGGGC
>JALZHC010000183.1 GCA_030914105.1 Acidobacteriota bacterium | reverse complement strand
GCCGACGACGATGCCGAGGGCGCAGTAGAGAACGTTCTTGGACATGGCGCGCGGGGGATTCCTTTGACGTTGACGCCGGCCCTTTTCGAGAAGTCAGACTCCGCGGACGAGGCCGACAGTTCTTTAAATTAACGCCGAAAATCATAACACAAGGGCCGGCGTTTCAAAGGCGCGGGCATCGGCGGGCGGCGGGCGTGCAACAAATATCCTCGACGCGGCGGGGGCGAATAAAGTTGCCGACGCGCGCGGGTTTGGTTATCATGCTGGACGCAACCTGGAAGGCGTCCTGAAGAAGAGAGTGCCCCGCGGGCCTTACTTACGTTTCGCGTCTGTTTGAACTCCGCCATTCAACGAAATGTCAGCACTTGAAGAGAGCAAAACCGAAGTCCGTCTGCCGCAGGCCCCGGCTTCTGCCGCAGGCCCTTCGGTCGTGACGCGCGCGCTCAACCTCCTTAGCTCTGTCCGCTTCGGCGTGATCCTGCTCGTGCTCCTGGCCGCCGCGTGCATGGTCGGCATGATCATCGTGCAGCAGAACGTCGAGGGCTTCGACAAGTATTTCGCAGACCTGACGCCGGCGCAGAAGTTCCTCTACGGCAAGCTCGGCTTCTTCGACATCTACCACGTCTGGTACTTCAACGGCCTGCTGCTCGTCCTCTCCCTCAATATCGTGCTGGCCTCGATTGACCGCTTCCCCTCGGCCTGGACTTACATCTCGCGCAAGAAGCTCGACGCCTCTGCACACTGGCTGCGCGGGCAGGAGCAGAGCGCGACTCTCAAGCTCACACAGGTTGAGAGCCGCGACGCGGCTCTCGCGCACGTCTCGTCGGCGTTCAAGGCGAACCGCCTGAAGCCGCGCGTGACGGAGAAGAAGGGCAAGTCGTTCGTCTTTGGCGAGCGCGGCGCTTGGAACCGTCTCGGCGCTTACGCCGTCCACGTCGCGCTGCTCACCATTTTCTTCGGCGGCTTCCTCACCGCGCAGTTCGGCAAGAGCGGACAGATGCCGCTCGAACCCGGCCAGAAGTCCGACCAGATGACCGAGACGGTCTTCAACGTCGACCAGCTCTCGCAGGCTTCATATCAGCTTCCGTTCACGGTCGAGTGCACGGACATCGAGCAGAAGCTCATGCGCAAGGAGGGCGACATCACCTCCGAGAACACGCTCGACTGGCTGACGCGCATCAAGATCAAAGACCCCGACTACGGCGACCGCGAAGCTCTCGTCCACCTGAACGCGCCTTACGACTACCGCGGCTACCGCTTCTTCCAGGCCAGCTTCATCGCGCAGGGCAAGGCCCGGCAGGTCACCTTGCGCGTGACGCCGGAGCAGGGCGGCGCGTCGCAGGACATAACGATCAAGCGCAACGGCTCGGCCAAACTCGCCGACGGCACGCGCGTCGAGCTGAAAGACTTCTCCTCGGTCTTCACCGTCGGCGGCCAGGGTGGCGGGAGCGACTACACGAACCCCGCGGCGACTCTGGCCATCACGCCGCCGGGCGGGCAGACCACGCAGGGATTCGCCTTCACGCCGGAGATGGCCGAGCGCGCGCCCTTCGCCAAGAAGCCGGTCGCGGGCTACACGTGGCGTCTCATTGACTTCGAGAAGGCCCCGAAGGCGCACATCCTCTCCGTCCAGAAAGACCCCGGCTCGACGGTCGTCTATCTCGGCTTCACGCTGCTTGGACTGACGCTCTCTTCGGTCTTCTTCTTCTCGCACGACCGCGTCTGGGCCGTCGTCGAGGAGAAGGGCGAAGGCAGCTTCGAGGTCACACTCGGCGGCAACACGAACCGCAACCATCTCGGCTTCGGCGACCGCTTCCGAAAGCTCCTGGCCGCAATCGGCGGCGAGCAGGTGGAATTGAAGAGCGGGAAAGTTTCGGACTGACGGTTTCAAAGGGAAAAGGTTATGAGCGAAGTGATGAAGCAGCCGGCGCTGGCGAGCGCGCCGGAGATCGGTTTGAAGGGGACGGGCCTCTCTTCATATTTGCCCGCGGCCATCGCCGTCCTCGGCGCGGCCGCGCTGACGCTGCTCCGCATCAAGGTCGGGCCGGAGCACTTCAGCAAGGACGGCGCGCTGATGATGCTGGCGCTCGCCGCCTACCTCATCGCCGCGACCTTCTACCTGATGAACCTCTACGCGCCGTCGCGCCTCTTCGAGAAGGTCGGGTTGACGAGCGCGACCGTCGGCGTGCTGATGAATCTGGCGAGCTGGCTCACGCGCTGGGTCGCATACCGCGAGCACGACGTTTCGATCTGGATGCAGCAAGGGAAGCCCGTGGCGGAGTGGCCCTGGGTCTTCCGCAACATCCCGTTCGCGAACCTTTATGATTTGAGCCTCGCCTTCGCCTTCGGCGCTGGAATGACGACGCTTCTGATCGCGCACCGGAAAAACTTCCGCTTCCTCGGCGCGGTCTCTCTGCCGCTGGCCTCGATGGTTCTCGTCCTCGCGCGCTTCATCGGCGACGACATCCTCGGCCTCCAGCCCGTGCTCGACTCCTACTGGCGGCCCATCCACGTCGGCATCGCCTCGCTCACCTACGGCATCGCGCTCGTCTGCTTCGCCACGGCGGTCGTCTACCTCTTGAAGGACGGCGTGAAGGTCGAGTCAATGGCCGTCTGGTCGAGCGCCTTCGCGCTCGCCGTCATCGCCACCGTGAGCAAAGGCAGCGTCCTCATGCTCGGCACGGTCTTCTGGGGCTTCGACGCCTCGGCCTTCGGCTCCTACGGCTCAGCCGTCTTCCTGCCGCCGCACGACCCTCTGCCTTTGCGTGCTGAGGTTCCATACGTCGGCTGGCTGCTCGTCGCCGCCGGGGTTCTGCTCGCGGGCGTCGTCGCGCTCTTCTGTCGCTACGTCTTCCGCGGCGACGAGGGCGCGCGCCGCCTCGGCCACCACGTCCTGAAGGCCGCGCTCGTCGCGCAGATACTCGCCGTCGGCGCGCTCGCCTATCAGGTGAAGACCTTAAAGCAGGTCGCCGTCTGCGACGGGCCTCGGCCCGCCGAAACCGCCTGCGTCAACACGCGCGGCTACTACAGCTTCTGGAAGGAGATGACGCTGCGCAGCGGCAACGCCACTCCCGAACAGGTAGCACAGGTTCCGCGCGAAGAGGCAGAGACGCGCGCCGCGGGCTTCGTCAACCAGAACCAGGGCGAGCTGTTCCTGAGCCTCAACGCCAACCCCGTCGAGCTGGCCGCGCTGATTACTGCGCTCTGCGGCACGCTCTTCGTTATCCTCTTCAGCTTCCGCACAGACAAGTTGCGCGAGGCGCTCCCGCCGAAGGAGAAGATTGATAGTTTGATGTACAAGACGGGCGGCGTCGTCTTCGCCGGCCTCGCGCTGCTTCTGATGACGGGCGCGATCTGGGCCAACGAGTCGTGGGGTCGCTATTGGGGATGGGACTCGAAGGAGACGGGCGCGTTCGTCGCATGGCTGACCTACGGCGGCTTCCTCCACGTCCGCATCTCGCGCGGCTGGACGGGACGCGCCTCGGCCTACTTCGCCGTCGTCGCCTTCCTCCTCATCGTCTTCACCTACCTCGGCGTCAGCTACCTTCTGCCGGGCCTGCACTCTTACGCATGAGGGGTGACAAGTGATGAGTGATGAGTGATAAGTGAAGGCAAGGCTTTTTCTTATCACTTATCACTCATCACTTATCACTGCCTTTGAAATGAATCGAGAGAACATCCTCTTCGCCGCCGTCGGACTGCTGCTCGGCTACCTGATAGCCTTCCACCTCGTCGTCTACATCAACCAGAACCAGCCCGCGCCGCGCGCCGTGGCGGGCGAAGGCGCGCAGGCAGACGGGCTGCCGCCCGACCACCCGTCGCTCACGGGCGACGGCGGCCAGCGCGCGCAGTCGTCCGTCGAGCACGCGACGAAGGACGCGCGGCAAGACCCGAAGAACTTCGACGCGCAGGTTCAGGCCGGCACGGCGAGCCTCGAAGCCGGTCAGGCCGAGGACGCCATAGACTTCTTCTCGAAGGCCAATCAGCTCCGGCCCGGCGACTACGACACCATCGTCAAGCTCGGCAACGCAAACTTCGAGGCCCGCCGCTACGAGGTGGCCGAGCGCTGGTACACGCAGGCGCTCTCGAAGAAGCCGGACGACGCGGGCGTCCGCTCCGACCTCGGCCTGACCTTCTTCCTGCGCGACCCGCCGCAGCCCGACCGCGCCGTCGCCGAGTTCCGACGCGCGCTCCAGTACGACCCGAACCACGTGCCGACGCTGCACAACCTGACGCTCGCCCTCGCCAAGACCGGCGACGTGGCCGGCGCACAGGCCACACTCGCGCGCCTGGAGAAGATCAACCCGCAGAACGACGACCTCGCGCCGCTGCGCGAAGAGGTCGAGAAGGCCAAGACCGGCGCGCCCTCTCCCGCCGGCGACGGCAAGACGCAGAAGAAGCCTCAGACTTAACTGACCTCGCCGAAGTTGACGGGCTAGCCTCGCCGAAGTTTTAAGTGCGAACTTGACGTGAGGAAAATATGAGACCCGACAGGCTTGTGTTTTCGCTCCGCAGCGCGCTCGCGCTCGCCGCTCTGATGCTCTGCGCGACCGCCGCCGCCGCGCAAGTGCCCGCGCCCGCCGCGGGCGCTTGCAAGGCGACCACGCCGCAGGGTGTGACGCCGCCGCCGCCCGCGCCCGACGCGACCACAGGCATCCGCATCGTCGCCACAGGCCCGGACGGGAAGCCGCTCCAGCGCAAACGCTTCTACCTGCTCCAGCGCAGCGCGCGCGCATCCACTGCCACGTTCTCCGCCGCGCCCAGGCAGGCGGAGTTCCTCCAGGGCGCGAGTCCGCAACTGCGCGAGTGGCTCAGCCGTCACGACTGCGACTCGCTCTACTGCCCTGAGTACGAGGCGGAGTACGCCGAAGCCGTCAAGACAGTGCCGGAGTTCAAGAGCGCCTACGAAGAGGGCCGTCGCAAGTACCACAACGACAAGCTCGCGCTGCGCTGGGTCACGGTCAACTTCCCGCTCAAGAACGTGCGGATCGAGTACTACAAACGCAAGCGCGCTTGGCTCGACCAGGCGGCGCAGGGCGCGGGCAAGGTCGCCTCCGTGATGACCGACGAGAAGGGCGCAGCATACTTCACCGGCATCCGACCCGGCAGCTACTACATCTCGAACCTCCTGCCTTTCGACGAAGGCGGCCCCGTCTGGGACTGCCAGGTGACAGCGCCCCCGCCGCTCCCGAAGCAGATACACTCCGTTCTCGTCGAGATGAGCGCGCCCAGGAAGCAGGCCGGCGGAGCAGGGCAGTAGCTCGACCGTGAGGGAGGGCGCGGTCAGATTGTAGATTTCGGATTTCGGATTGATGAGGGATTGATTCATTTCTTCATTGAATCGATGAAACGATGAACCGATGAGCCAATCCTTTTAATTCGCCGCGACGCAATCCAGAAGAATTCTGTTGTCAGTCTTTTCTAACTATGTTACAACCCGCTTCCGGCATTTAATTCTTTTTCCGAGCACTACTGCCAGGCCGTCTGACGCCCAGGCACGTTCCGGCGCGCACCGAGCGCGTCCGCGAACCCGAAGCGGCACGACCGGCCTAACCCTTCTTCGGACGGATGAAGCCCAGAACACTGACGCTCGTGACCCTGCTCCTGCTGGCCTCCGCGGCGTTCGTCTGCACGCGCCTCGTTGCCGCCGGCGCGAAGGCTGAGCCTGAGCCGCAACGACGCACGCGCACGCGCCGCCCGGCCCGCGCCGCCGCGCGTCCCTCGGTCGACTACACGAAGTTCTCGCACCGCGTCGCGCAGCACCAGGCGGCCTGCGACTCCTGCCACAAGTCTCCGACCGCGAACTGGCAGCAGGCGCGCGACAAGGACTCGGCCTTCCCCGACATCACGGACTACCCCGAACACGCCTCCTGCCTCTCGTGCCACCGGCAGCAGTTCTTCCGCGGCGCGCGTCCGGCCATCTGCACGGTCTGCCATACGGTCGTCTCGCCGCGCGCGGGCGCTCGCTTCCCGTTCGAGAATCCGGCGGAGGCTTTCACGAAGTCGGAGAAATCGAAGAGCCTTCAGACCGAGTTCTCTCTGAACTTCCCGCACGACCGGCATCAGGACGTGATGGCCCGCTTCATGCCGTCGTTCGAGTCCGACGGCGCGCGCCTAGTCCGTGCGTCCTTCGAGCCGCAGGGCGAGAAGAGGCCGATTGACAGTTGCTCGATCTGCCACCAGACCTACACGCCGCCGGGCAAGCCCGCGCCGCAGCCCGCGGCGACACCGGGCGCGGGCGCAGCCGCGAGTGCGCCCGCGCTTCCCGTCGAAGGCGTCTTCAAGACGACGCCCACGAGCCACGCCTCCTGCTTCAACTGCCACTGGCAGGACGGCGGCGAGCGCCCGCTCTCGTCCGACTGCGCGGGCTGCCACAAGCTCTTGCCGCAGGGCCGTGCGTTGCCGCAGCCGAAGGGCAAAGACGCCGACGCGCAGGTGGCGGCGAAGGCGGGCATCACAGACCCGCTCATCATCGCCAAGCTCCTGCGGCGCGACACTGCGACCTTCGCGCACGAGGACGACCACCACAAGGTGCGCGGCTGCACGGCCTGCCACATCAACATCACGGGCCTCAGCCTGCTCGACGAGCGGACGCTCAAAGTCCCCGTACTGACCTGCGGCGGCTCCGGCTGCCACATCAACCCGAAGCCCAAGCGGGTTCTCAACGACGAGGTCGGCAAGCGCGAGGCAGACCCCGCGTTCCAGTGTACGAAGTGCCACATCAACTACGGCAAGTCGCCGGTGCCGAAGTCGCACCTCGACGCCGTCTCGAAGTGAAGCATGACAGACGCGCCCGACAGGAACGAACGAACCAGACCGCAGGAGAGCGCGCGTGCGACGCGCGACGCGCGACAAG
>JALZHC010000182.1 GCA_030914105.1 Acidobacteriota bacterium | reverse complement strand
CCGCGGCGTCGCGGACGTTGAAGCGGCGCGCACTTCACTCCTCGACGCGGAGCGCGCGCTCGCCGACGACTCCGCGCGCAAAGGCTCGGCGCGCGCGCTCCTCTCCCGCGCCGACGACTCCTTCAGGCTCTACCGCCAGAACAGCTTCCCCTTCGTGGGCCGCGAGGCCGCGCGCAAGGCGCTCGAAGGCAAGACCGATGTCGTCACGTGGAAAGCTGCGAAGGCCGAAGTCTCGCGCTCAGGCGACCTCGGCTACGCCTATGGCACATACGAGTTGAAGTCGAAAGGGTCGGACGAGAAGCCCGCGGAGCAGGGGAACTACATGAGAATCTGGAAGCGCGAGGGCGGCACCTGGCGCGTCGTCCTCGACGTGACGAGCGCCGTCCGCCCGCAATGAGCCTTGAACCTGAAGTTAATACCGAGGGTGGGACTCGAACCCACACGACCTTGCGGTCAACGGATTTTAAGTCCGCCGCGTCTGCCATTCCGCCACCCCGGCGTTGTGCCTGGAAGATAGCACGAGCGCCTGCCGCCTTTCAAAACTCTAGTCTTCGGGGCCGGGCCGCGGCTGTGTTAAGATGGCCGCACGGAGACGCCTCGTCGGGCGGAGTATCAGTAGGCGGCGGCCATGACCGAAGAGAAAGAGATTTTCCACCGGCACATACAGCAGGCCGGACTGAAGCGGACGGCGCAGCGCGACCTCATCCTCGACGTGTTCCTGCGCACCGAGAAGCACCTTTCGAGCGAAGACCTCTACCAACTCGTCAAGGAGGAAGACCCGAACGTCGGCCACACGACCGTCTACCGCACTCTGAAGCTTCTGGTCGAGGTGGGGCTAGCGCGCGAGGTGCGCTTCGGCGACGGGCGCACGCGCTACGAGCACAACTACAAGCACCCGCACCACGACCACATGATCTGCACCGAGTGCGGCAGAACAATCGAGTTCTTCTCCGCCGAGCTTGAGGCCATACAGGACTCCATCGTCGCCCGCCACCGCTTTAAGCCGACGCAGCACAGCCTTCGCATCTTCGGCGTCTGCGCGCAGTGCCAGCGCCGCACAGACGTGAGCGCCGAAGAGACCTCAGCCGAGCCGCGCGTCCACTTCGCCACCGCGCCGAACACGCAGTAGGAAGTAGACAGTAGTCAGTAGTCAGTAGTTAGTAGGCCGCGCCTGACGGTCGCCGACGCTTTCATGCCGGCGATTCGCCGGAGAAGGCTTTTCTACTGGCTACTGGCTACTCCTTTTGCCTTTCCCTTCCGGTTGATGTACTTTTCAATCGTCTTCCCAAGTCAACATTTCGGAGCCGTTCGGGCGAGGTAGCGTATGGGCGTCAACGTCGAGTGGAAGTTGGAGGGCGAAGGGCGCGGCGGGATCATCGCCGAGGGAACGTATCTTTGGGACGCGGCCAAGCGTCTGGGCGTGCGCCTGCCGGCGGAGTGCGAAGGGCGCGGCGAGTGCGACACGTGCGCGGTCGTCGTCGAGGAGGGCGCGACGCTGCTCTCCGGCCTGACCGAGGCCGAGCGCACGCGCCTCAGCCCGGAACGTCTCGCCGCGGGCGAGCGGCTCGCCTGCCAGGCGAAGGTCGTGCGCGGCGGCGACCTCGTGCTGCGGCCAGTCCCCGTGACCGAGCGCGCCGAGACGACCGAGGAGGCAGCCAAAGACCTGCGCGCGGAGTTTCGGCGGATGCCTCTGCGGAAGAAGCTCGCGGCGCTCGCCGGAATGGAGGCAGACGTGGCCTACGAGACGCTCCTGCTCGTCGCCGACGTTCCGTTCGCGCTCTTCGGCAAGGGCCTCGACCTGCTCGCCAGCCGCGGACGCAAGCTCTCGCAGGCCGAGCGTAAGTCTCAACACCCCTCTGAGCACGGCCCGACAACGGCGGGCGACAAGGGGCCGGAAGAACAGCCCGGCTAAACCGACGGAAGAGCCGCCCCGTCAGGCCGTCGGAAGAGCAACCCGCCCGGCGCGTGTGCGGCACGAACGCGCGAGCGCAAGCGTGAAGCATCTTCTCACGCCGCAAGCGTGAAGCATCTCTTCACGCCTGCGGGCGTGAGAAAAGTAGACGAGAAACAAGTGTCCTCCGTCCCGAAGAATCGAAGAGTCAACGCACAAGGCTCCGTGCGCGGCCCGCTCCGACGCTTCGACGCCGCGCTGGCCCTCGCGCTTCTGCTCGCGTCGCTCTCTCTCTCAATCAACGCGGTCAGAGTTTCAGGTCAGGCCCGGAGCGCCGACGAGAAGACGAACTCCGCGGCTCAACCGAAGGGCAAGACCGCTTTCGACGGCGAGCGCGCCTTCGCGCACGTCCGCCGGCTCGTCGGCTTCGGGCCGCGGCCCGCGGGGTCGAAGGAGCTGGCGGAAGCTCGCAAGTACATCGTCGGCGAGTTGAAGTCTTATGGCCTGAAGGTCTCGGAGGACGAGTTCACGCCGAAGACGCCGGTCGGCGAGCGCCGCATGGTGAACGTCACGGCGGAGCTGCCGGGCGACACCACGGACTTCATCATCATCTCCAGCCACTACGACACGAAGCCCTTCAAGGAGTTCCGCTTCGTCGGCGCGAACGACGGCGGCTCATCCACCGGCGAGCTGCTCGAACTCGCGCGCGTGCTCGCCGCCGCCCCGCGCACGCACTTCACCTACCGCTTCGTCTTCTTCGATGGCGAGGAGGCCTTCTGCCGCGACTGGGACGAGTGCGGCAAGCCCGGCTCGCCCGACAACACATACGGCAGCCGCCACTACGTCGAGCGCCTGAAAGAGTCCGGCGAGCTGAAGCGCCTGCGCGCGCTCGTCCTCCTGGATATGATGGGCTACGAGAAGCTTGAGATGGGGCGCGACGACATGAGCACGCCCTGGATGGCCGAAGTGGTCTGGCAAACGGCGCGCGAGCTGGGCTACGCCAAGCAGTTCGCAGACCGCGCAGAGGGCGTCGGCGGCGACGACCACGAGTGGTTCCTCAAGGCCGGCGTCCCCTCGCTCGACATCATCCAGCTCAACACCTACCCCTTCTGGCACACGCCCGCCGACACGCTCGACAAAATCTCCGCGCGCAGCCTCCAGACGGTCGGCGACGTTCTGCTCGCCAGCCTCCCGCGCATCGAGAAGAAGCTGCAAGAGGGGACGGGGAGAGCGGGAGACGGGGCGACGTGGAGACGTGAAGATGGCGCGGATGAAATCGAAGCGGTGGGCGACCCTCAAGCCGAAGTTCTTTCCTCCCGTCTCCCTATCCCTTAGTCTCCCCGTCAGCGAAAGGAGGTAGTCATGCTCAAAGCCCCCGACATACTCGTCCCCGTTGACTTCTCACCGACTTCGATCAACGCCGTGCGCGTGGCGCTCGGCATCGCCGCGCCCGGCGGCGACCTGACGCTGCTGCACGTCATCGACCAGGAGTTCGTCGAAGACGCGGTGGCCGCCGGCATGGGTTCGTCCGACGAGATCAACGCGAAGCTTCGGCAACAGGCCGAGTCGAACTTCGCGAGCGCCCTCGAAGGCATCGAGACGGGCGAGGTCGAGATCGAGCGGATGGTCGTCGTCGGCAGCCCGTTCGTCGAGATTCTGAAGATCGCGCGCGACCTCGACCTGCCGATGATCGTCATGGGCATCCGCGGGCGCTCGACGCCGCCCGAAGAGCTGCTCTTCGGCTCGACTGCCGAGAAGGTCTTGCGCGGCGCGCGCGTCCCCGTGCTCTGCGTCCCCCTCTGAACGCGGCGCTCAAACCTCTGTGACCTCCGTGAAGACCTCCGTGGCCACTGTGGTTAAGTCAGTCTCACTGAACCACAGAGGTCTCGAAGGTCTTCACGGAGGTCATAAAGGAATCTCAGCCGCCGACGATAAGACATAATGCGTAACCCGTATCGCATGCCGAACGCCACGGCCCTCGTCATCCTTCTCATGCTCTCTCTCAACGCGCAGCCCGTCGCGGCACAGACGCCGCCGAAGACGCGCACCGAGAACGTCACGGAGACGATTCAGGGCGTCGAGGTCGCAGACCCTTACCGCTGGCTTGAGAACGGCGCGAGCGAAGAGGTGCGCGCGTGGACTGAAGCGCAGAACGCGTACACGCGCTCCGTGCTCGAACGCGTACCGGGCCGCGACGTGATTCGGCGCGAGCTTGAGCGCGTCCTGCGCACGGGCGCAGTGGACGCGCCGGAGGTGCGTGGGCGTCGCTTCTTCTACACGCGCCGCGACCCCTCGCAGAACCAGCCTGTGCTCTACGTCCGCGACGGCTTGGCGGGCCGCGACCGACCGCTCGTCAACCCGAACACGCTCAACGCCGAAGGCACGACCGCGCTCGACTGGTGGTACCCTTCAAACGACGGCAGGCTTCTCGCCTACGGACTCTCTTCGAGCGGCGACGAGATTTCCACGCTCCACGTCCTCGACGTTGAAACAGGCCGTGACCTGCCCGACCGAATCACGCGCACGCGCGCGGCCTCTGTCGCCTGGCTGTCCGACAACTCCGGCTTCTACTACACGCGCTACCCCGCGCCCGGCTCGGTGCCGAAGGCCGAGGAGACCTACCATCGCCGCGTCTTCCAACACCGACTCGGCGACGATCCCGAAAAGGACGCCGAGGTCTTCAGCCCGAAGGAGATGACCGAGTGGGCGGACGTTCAGCTCTCGCGCGACGGTCGCTGGCTCTTGGTCTCTGTCTCCATCGGCTTCGACCGCAACGACCTCTTCCTGCGCGACCTGCACAAGCCCGGCGGCAAGTTTCAGACGGTGGTCGAAGGCCGGGCAGCGACCTACGACGCCTTCGTCGCGCGCACCGGCGAGATGTTCATACGCACGACCGAAGGTGCGCCGCGCGGTCGCCTCTTCGTCGCGCAGGCCGCGAACCCGCAGCGCGCCGCCTGGCGCGAGTTGATACCGCAGGGGGCCTCCACGCTCAACTCCTTCACCATCGTCGGCGCGCGCCTCTTCGCCGAGTATCTGGAGAACGCCTCCTCGCGCATCGAGGTCTACACGCGCGGCGGCCAGCGCCTGCGTGCGGTCGCGCTCCCCGTGCTCGGCACGACCGCGGGCGTGCGCGGCGACGAGGAGGGCGGCGACGCCTTCTTCCAGTTTGTCTCCTTCGCCGTCCCGCCCACGGTCTACCGCTACGACTTCGTCACAGGCAAGGCGACGGTCTGGACGCGTGTGGCCGCGCCCACCATCAACCCGCAGGCGTTCGTCGTCCGGCAGGTCTGGTACCAATCCAAAGACGGCACGCGCGTCTCGATGTTCCTCGTCCACCGCCGCGGTCTACAGTTGGACGGCACGAACCCGACCGTGCTCTACGGCTACGGCGGCTTCAACGTCTCGGAGACGCCCTCCTTCAACCCGCGCGGCCTCTCGCTATGGCTCTCGCGCGGCGGCGTCTACGCCGTGGCGAACCTGCGCGGCGGCGGCGAGTACGGCGAGCAGTGGCATCAGGCCGGCATGCTCGCGCGCAAGCAGAACGTGTTTGACGACTTCATCGCCGCCGCCGAGTACCTCGTCAGCTCGCGCGTGACTTCGCGCGAGCGCCTCGCCATCCGCGGCGGCTCGAACGGCGGCCTGCTCGTCGCGGCTGTGTTGACTCAGAGGCCCGAACTCTTCCGCGCCGCCGTCTGCGAAGTGCCGCTCACAGACATGCTGCGCTACCAGAACTTTCTCATCGCGCGCCTCTGGATTCCCGAATACGGCTCGGCGGAAGACCCCGCGCAGTTCAAGTACCTGCGCGCCTACTCGCCCTACCACAACGTCCGCGAGGGCACAAAGTATCCTGCGACGCTCGTCACCACGGCCGAGTCCGACACGCGCGTCGACCCGCTCCACGCGCGCAAGTTCGCCGCGCGCCTGCAAGCGGCGAATGCTTCCGGCAACCCCGTCCTCCTGCGCATCGAGACGAAGGCCGGCCACGGCATCGGCCTGCCCGTCACGAAGCAGATCGAAGAGGCCACAGACATGTGGGCGTTCCTGTTCTGGCAGTTGGGCGTGAAGGCTTGAACCGGGCGTGATGGCTTGAACGGGTCAGCATCTGTTCACAATCCAACGGAGAGTTGATGACAAGTGACGTGAAGAGAATCGCGGTCGTGCCGGGCGACGGCATCGGCCCCGAAGTGATTGCGGAGGCCGTGGCCGTGCTCGAACGCTTGCGCGAGACGCACGGCGTCAGGCTTGAGCTGAAACAGTTCGACTGGGGCGCGGAGAAGTTTTTAAAGGAGGGCGTGACGCTGCCTGAAGGCGCGCTCGAAATGCTCTCGCGCGAGTTCGACGCCGTGCTCGCTGGCGCGTTCGGCGACCCGCGCGTGCCCTCGAACCAGCACGCCGAAGACATCCTGCTCGGCATGCGCCGCGGCCTCGACCTCTACATCAACCTTCGGCCCGTGCGCCTGCTCCACCCGCGGCTTACGCCCTTGCGCGACCGCCGCGCCGACGAGATTGATTTCGTCGTCTTCCGCGAGAACACGGAGGGCGCTTACAGCGGCGCGGGCGGCTTCCTGAAGAAAGGCACGGTGGACGAGATCGCCACGCAGGAGGAGTTGAACACGCGCAAAGGCGTCGAGCGCATCGTCGTCGCGGCCTTCGAGTACGCGCGCGAGCGCGGGCGTCGGCGCGTGACGATGGCCGACAAGTCGAACGTGCAGCGCTTCGGCGGCGACCTCTGGCAGCGCGTCTTCAAAGAGGTGGCCGCGCGCTTCCCCGAAATCGAGGCGAACCACCAGTACGTTGACGCGACGGCGATGTTCATGGTCTTGAACCCGGCGCAGTACGACGTAATTGTGACGAACAACCTCTTCGGCGACATCCTGACAGACCTCGGCGCGGCCTTACAGGGCGGACTCGGACTCGCCGCTTCGGGCAACATCCATCCGGGCCGCGTCTCTCTGTTCGAGCCGGTG
>JALZHC010000181.1 GCA_030914105.1 Acidobacteriota bacterium | reverse complement strand
TACTGCGAGTCTATCTCGCGCGCCACGCCCGTGCCCTCGGCGATCAGTTCTTCCGTCGAGTCGGGCATCAGTATCCGCCCGCCCGTCTCTTCCGTCAGAGACTTCAAACGCGTCTCGCCGCGCTTCATCTCGCGTTCGGCCTCCTTGCGCCGACGGTTCAAGGCAGGGTCGATGCGCATCCCTGTGTTGATACTCGGCGGGTTGATGCCGGGGCCGCGCGTGCCGGGCGGTCTGGTCGGGTCGATGCCGACCGTTGCCTGGTCAACGCGCGACTGCGCCGCGCCGGGCGCTTCCGGGGGCGGCTGCCACCAGGGCTTCTTCATCTGCGCGCGCGCCACAGCCGTGTAGCTGAGGACGTGGAGCGTCGTCTGCGAGGCGATCAGTTTCCTGACCGCGTCCTGATACTCCGTGGAGCTGGCCGTGTCTATGCCGTCGGTGATGAGGACGAGGTGGCGATTGCCGACCGGCTGCGTCTGGAGCATCTCGACGGCGCGCTTGATGGCGCGCGAGAGGTTCGAGCCGTCGCCGGAGGAGAGCTTGCCCTTGAGCGCGTGCGCGGCCTGCGCGCGCTCGGTCGTCCAGTCCTGCAAGAGGCTCGTGCGCTCGTTGAACTGGAGCGCGGCGACGCGGTCGCCGTCGCGCAAGTCCTTGAGCACGCCGAGCGCGATCTCGCGCGTCGTGCTGGCGCGCAGCGCCGGGTCTAAGTCCCAGCCCGTGCCGAGCACGAGGAGCACGCTCGCCGGAGTGCGCCGCACGCTCTTGACCTGCTGCGGCACGCCATCCTCGACGACGAGCACGTCGTCAACTTCCAGGCGCGGGTCGAACTTTCCGTTCTCGTCGAAGGCGAAGACGGGGATGCGCACCTCTTCCGTGTAGACGCGCTCGGCCTCCTCGTCCTGCGGCGTCGGACTCGGCTTCGGGTGGATGCCGCTCTGCGCGCGCAAAGCGGCGGGCGACGGAAGGAGCAGGAGTGCGGAGAAAAGAAGAAGTACGCGGCGCGAAAGCATGGTTTCCCCTCGACGGCGGAAGCTGGGATTACTGTTGATTCTGATGCGCTGGCCGCCCGCAGCCGTTCGCCGCCCGCCGAGACCTCAAAGCGCATTTGACACTTCTCCCGCGCACGCCCGAATGACTTTTCAGGCCGCGCGCGCTAGTCTTCGGCGCGACGGAAAGCGGGCCGCAACAGCACGAGCGCCCGCGCCCGGACACTCGCGGACGCGAGTTCACAAAACTTCAGAGGCGGACGCGAGTTCACAAAACTTTCGAGTATGTTGAAGAGAACCCTTCTCGCTGCCTTCGCCGCGTCGGCTTTCATGGCCGGTCTGACTCTCTGCGAAGTTCACGGCAACAGCACCGCCGCGCCGCACGCACAGACGCCGCCGCGCCTCGCGCTTAAGCCCTGCAAAGTCCCCGGAGTCGAGGAGGGGCTGCTGTGCGGGCGTCTGCCCGTCTACGAGAACCGACGGACGATGCGCGGGCGGCAGATTCTTCTCAACGTCGTCGTGCTGCCGGCGCTCGACGCGAAGGCGAAGGCGGAGCCTCTGTTCCCAATAGACGGCGGCCCCGGTAACTCGGCCACGGCGGGCGCGAATCTCTACGCCACGGAACTGAAGATGTACCGGCGTGAACGCGACGTGGTTCTCGTTGACCAGCGCGGCACGGGCGGCTCGAACCCGCTGAAATGCTCGAACGAAGGCTTCGACCCGCAAGCCTTCATGGACGACATGTACCCGCCCGCCTTCGTCCGCGACTGCCGCCGCGCGCTCGAACAGAGGGCCGACCTCACGCAGTACACCACCTCGGCCGCCGCGGACGACCTCGACGACGTGCGCGCCGCGCTCGGCTACGACCGCATCAACCTCGTGGGCATCTCCTACGGCACGCGCGCCGCGTTGGAGTACGTGCGCCGCCACCCCTCGCACGTCCGCGCCGTCGTGCTCATGGGCGCGGTGATATCCGACGCGCGGATGCCGCTCTACCACGCGCGCGCCGCGCAGAGGGCGATGGAGCTTCTCTTCGACGACTGCGCCGCCGACCCGGCCTGCCGTCAGGCGTTCCCGAACCTGCGCGCGGAGTTCAAACAGTTAATCGAAAAATTAGAACGACAGCCGGCGCGCGTCCTCTTCAAGCCGAAGGGCGCGGGCGCTGAGCGGGAGTTCGTCGTCCGCCGCGGCTTCTTCGCCGACCATGTTCGCAGCCGCATGTACCTGCCGCCCGGCGCGGCGCAAGTCCCTTACATCATCCACCGCGCTGCGCTCGGCGACTTCCGACCCTTCCTCTCCTTCGCGCTGCCGATGCAAGGCCCTGACCCCCCGGACTTCTCCGGCGGTATGTACCTCTCCGTCACCTGCTCGGAAGACGTTCCGCGCATCCGCCCTTCGGAAATCGAGCCGTTCACGAAAGAGACTTTCCTCGGCGACTACCGCGTCTTCCAACAGCGGCGCGCCTGCAAGCTCTGGCCGAAGGGCGACGTGCCCGAAAGCTTCTACGAGCCGGTTACGTCGGACGCGCCCGTCCTCATCATTGCGGGCCGCCTCGACCCCGTAACGCCGCCCGAATGGGCCGACCGTGTCGCGCGCACGCTCCCGAACGGCAAGGTCGTCCGCGTCGACGCGGACGCGCACCTCCCCGTCGGCATCAACTTCGACTGCATGGACGAACTCATCGTGCGCTTCATCAACCAGGCGGGCGCGAAGGGCCTGGACTTCGACGCCTGCGCCGCCCAGATAAAGTTCCCGCCCTTCCAGACCGAAGACAGGAAGCCGACAGGTTAGCTTTTGAGCTAGTGGCAATTTAACTTTCGCGCGCGCGAAGCCTGCGCACCGCATCCATCAAGCGCCCGACGCGCGAAGGGTCAACCGTGTTCGACCAGAGGCCGCCCTCTTTGAAGTAAGAGCCGATGATGAAGCCGTCCGCCGTCTCGTAGAACTCCGAGACATTCTCGGCGGTCACGCCGGAGCCGAGCAGCACGGGCAGTCGGCAGCGCGACTTCGCCTCGCGCACGTCCGCGGCGCGCGGCGGCTCGCCCGTCACGCCGCCCGTGACGATGACGGCGTCGGCGCGCATGAACTCGACCGCCGCCGCCGTCTCGCCCAAAGAAACGTCCGACGTGATGGCGTGCGAGGAGTGCTTCTTCTTCACGTCGGCGAAGACGCGCACACGCTCTGCGCCTATCGCCCGGCGGAAGCGCAGAAGCTCTGCCGCTGAAGAATCGATCAGCCCTTCGTCGGCGACGTGCGCGAAGGCGAAACCTTCGGCGCGTATGTAGTCGAGGCCGGCGGCGTGCGCGACCGACATCGCCTCGATGTTCGCGCCGGCGAGAATCTGCACGCCGACGGGCAGGCCGGCCTCCGCCTTCACCGCGCGCGCGATGACGGCCAACGCCGCGACCACCTCCGGCCCGACCGAGCTGCGCAGGTACGGAACGTCGTGCATGTTCTCGACCATCAGCCCGTCAACGCCGCCGTCGCGGTAAGCGGCGGCCTCGCGCGCGGCGAGCTCAGACAGCTCGGCCACGCAGAGCCGCGAGGCCGGAGTGCCCGGCAGCGCGCCGACGTGGATGACGCCGACGACCGGCTTGATGTTTCTGAACAAGTCCACAGACAAGCTGATAAGACCTTCTCGTCTCAGCTCAACGGAATGAAACGCCCCCGGCCTCCACTCTCAAGCGCGAGGACGAGCCTTTCTCAGGTCACGAGAGCAAGACCTTTCTTAGATCAAGAGAACAATCTCAGGTCAAGGGAACGAGACCTTCTCGGCGTCGGCAAAGCCGAGCTTGATGGGCGTCGTCTTGCCGAAAATCTTGATGCGCACTTTGAGCAGACGCTTCTCCTGATTGATCCCTTCGATGCTGCCCGTGAAGGCGGCGAACGGCCCGCCGAGGATGCGCACCGTGTCGCCCAGACGGAAGGTCTGCGGGGCGCGCTTCCTCCTGTTCATCTCGCCAAACAACCTTTTAATTTTTTCTTCCGGCATGACGATACTCCTCAACTCGGAAGTCGGAACGCGGAACGCCGAACTGTAAGACGACTGCTTTTCAGTTCAGCGTTCAGCGTTCCGCGTTGCAGACTTCATCCTCTCTTCCGCGCCTGCGCCTGCACGGCAGTGATGGCGACGGCGTCAACGATGTCTTCGGCCTTGCAGCCGCGCGAGAGGTCGTTGGCCGGGCGGTCGAGTCCCTGAAGGATTGGGCCGATGGCCGTCGCGCCGGCGAGCCGCTCGGTCAGTTTGTAAGCGATGTTGCCGGCTTGCAGGTCTGGGAAGATGAGGACGTTGGCGCGGCCCGCGACCGTAGAGCCGGGCGCTTTCGACTCGCCGACCTTGGGGACGAGCGCGGCGTCGGCCTGTAGCTCACCGTCAATTTCAAGTTCGGGATGGCGCGCGCGCACCGTCCGCGTCGCCTCGACCACCTTGTCAACGAGCTTGTGCTGCGCGCTCCCCTTCGTCGAGAAAGAGAGCATGGCGACGCGCGGCTCGACTTCCAGGAGCGCGCGGCAGGAGTCCGCCGAAGCGATGGCGATCTCGGCCAACTGCGGCGTGGAAGGCTCGATGACGACGCCGCAGTCGGCGTAGATGAGCGCGCCGTCCGCCCCGAAGTTGGGGTCGGGCAGGGCCATGACGAAGAAGCTGGAGACGACACGGAAACCGGCCCGGATGCCGATGCAGTGGAGCGCGGCGCGGACTGTATGGGCGGTCGTGTTGGTCGCGCCCGCGACCGAGCCGTCGGCGCGGCCTTCGCGCACGAGCAGGTTGCCGTAGTAGAGCGGGTCTCGGACGGCGATGCGCGCTTCGTCGGGCATCAGCCCCTTGGCGCGCCGAAGCTCGTGGTAGAGCGCGGCCACACGCTCGAAGTCGGGCGCGCGCCGGTGGTCGAGCACGGCGACGCCGCCGAGGTCGGCGCCCGCTTCGCGCGCAGAGGCGCGCACCTTCTCCTCGTCGCCGAGAACCGTGACGCGCGCCAGACGGTCGCGCGCGATCATTGACGCGGCGACCACGGTGCGCGGGTCTTCGCCTTCGGGCAGGACGATGTGCTGCGTGTCTGCGGCGGCGCGTTGCCTGATGCGTTCGAGTATGGACATAAGAGAGTGATGAGTGATGAGTGATGAGTGATAAGAAATACAGTCTGGAGTCTGGAGTCTGAGAGTCTGGAGTCAAAGGCAAGTGGTCTTGACTCCGGACTCCGAGACTCCAGACTCGCAACTCCTCTTATCACTCATCACTCATCACTTATCACTTTGCCTACTCCTTTTCTCTTATCAATGCCATCGCCTCGGCGCGCGTGCGCGAGTCTTTGCGAAAGCCGCCGCGGATGGCGGAGGTGATGGTGATTGCGCCGGGCTTCTTCACGCCGCGGATGGTCATGCAGGTGTGCTCGGCCTCCATGACGACCATCACGCCGACGGGCTTCAGGCCGTCGAAGAGCGTGTCGGCGATCTCTGAGGTCAGACGCTCCTGAACCTGTAAGCGGCGCGCGAAAGTCTCGACCAGCCGCGCGAGCTTCGAGAGGCCCACGATGCGTCCCTCCTTCGGGATGTAGGCGATGTGGCACTTGCCGACGAAGGGCGCGAGGTGGTGCTCGCAGAGCGACGCGAAGCTGATGTCTTTGACGATGACCATCTCATCGTGCTTGTCGCCCGGCAAGGCGAGTACGTGCTCGCGCGGGTCTTCGCGCATCCCTTCGGTCAGCTCCGCGTACATCTCCGCCACGCGCCGCGGAGTCCTCTGTAGTCCCGCGCGCTCAGTGTCCTCGCCCACGCCTTCGAGGATGAGGCGGACGCCCTGCTCGATCTTGTCGAGGTCAACCGCGCCACGCGGCTGCTCGTCCGAGCCTTCGTCCGGCTCCGTGGCAGAGAAAATGGTCGACATACTCAACCCCCGCTCGCATCTACTTGAATAAGCGTTTCAATGGCTCAAAGCCGACGAATCTTTCATGCTACGCGCTCCCGTTCTCCGAACGGCTGAAAGCTGCGCGCGCCGCCTCCTGTACTTCACGCAGAGTCGCGCCGGCCTTCAGCGCGGCCTCGCGGCACTCTTCATATTCGGGCGTCGCGCTCACCAAACGCCCGCGCAAGCGCCCGACCTTGACGGCAATCCTACCGAACTCGGTCTCAACAGTCACGGCCTCCCTTTCGAGCGCGCGCCGCCGGACTCCGTAACTGCGCGCGCCGAGCGTCGGCGTCTCCGCGAGAAGGAGGTCGAGCATCGCCTCGCGCTCTTCCGCGCGGCAGAGAACGGTGACGAGCACGCCGGGCCGGTTCTTCTTCATCTGCACGGGCGTCAGGTAACAGTCGAGCGCGCCGCGCGCGAGCGCCAACCCTAAGACGTGTCCGAGCACCTGCGGCGAAACGTCGTCCACGTTCGTCTCCACTATTATTAATTCCTCATCCCGCCCGCCTTCGTCTTCGACAGTGCCCTCGCCCTCCGACTCGCCGACCAGCACGCGCAAAACGTTAGGAAACTTCTCATACTCCCTCGCGCCCGCGCCGTAGCCCGTGCTCAAAAGACGCATCGGCGGCACCGGGCCGAAGCCCTCGCAGAGCGTGACGACGATGGCCGCGCCCGTCGGCGTGACCAGCTCGCCGACGATGTCGGTCGAATAGACTTTCGCGCCGCGCAGAAGGTCTGCGACCGCGGGCGGCGGGACGGGAAAGCGCCCGTGCGCCATCTCGACCGTTCCGCTGCCGACGTGCAGCGGCGACGCCAGGAAGCGCTCGACGCCGAGCAGCTCGAAGCCTATGCACGCGCCGACCACGTCCACAATCGCGTCCAACGCGCCGACCTCGTGGAAGTGCACGCGCTCGACCGAGATGTTGTGGACGCGCGCCTCGGCCTCCGCGAGCCGCGTGAAAACACGGACGGCG
>JALZHC010000014.1 GCA_030914105.1 Acidobacteriota bacterium | reverse complement strand
CATAACTGCGGTCGTCTCCCCGCGTTTCGGCCTCGACGCAGACCTCACCAACTGGTGCGTTGACGACGCGTGTAAACTACTGCTGCTCGACAGCTCGCCTCCGCTGCTGCGCGACGACCAGGGGCGCGGACTTGTCGACCTCGGTATTTTTCTGGCTTCCATCCCGCACCTGCTTCGCGCGCCGGTCAGACGCTTTGTGGTTCCCAGACTGATTAATAAATTCTTCGAGAGGCGAAGCCTTTTCGTCGACATCCTCTCCGGTTTTTACTCGGAGCAGCTGTCGCACCTTCTGCCGGAAGTTATTCCCCGCTGGAGTTCTCTGGTCGAAAACAGGATCACCGAAGAAGAAGTGTTGCGGTATAAGCGGCGAAACGAGCGGCTGTGGCGCGCGCTCTCGGCGCTGGAGCGCGTGGGGTAGACGGATACGGATGCGGCAGGCTTAAGTCTCCGGCTGCGGGAACGGCGAGCCGGCGAGAGACAAGGCCACAGACATCGCCGCGAGCAGGAGGCTTGAGTGGCTGCCGCCCTCCGCGGCGCAGTGCCGCATGGCGTCCTGCATGGAGCATTGCATCTCTGGCGGCAGCGGCAACAGTTGCCTGCTGAGCAGCTCCGACATGGCGTTGGCGGTCTTCCGATCCTCGAACGGGCCTCTCCCGGTGGCTAATTCGTAGAGTGATAAACCGAAGGAGAGTTGATCGACCCGGACGCACTTGTGCCACTCGCTCAATTGTTGTGGGTCTGCACGCATCTCAGGCGTGAGCTGTCGCGCGATACCGAAGTCGATTATCTTGACGTGGCCGCCGTCCATCAGGATTAGATTCTTCGGCTTCAAGTCAGTGTGAGCGATCCCTGCGTTGTGAAGGGCCGTGATGCCCGCCGCAATCTGGGCCGCGATTAAGGTAAGTTCGGGCGCAGGGAAAGGCCCACGCAAAGGCTTCCCGTCGAGAAACTCGAAGACGATGTATTGGACTCCCTCTTCGATGCCGGAATCGTAGACCTCGACGATATTAGGGTGACGAATCGAACCCAGAATCAAAGCTTGCCGGCGAAAGTCGGCCGCCAGTCTTTCATCCAGTTCGCCGTTCTCCGGCTGAAGGATTTTTAAAGCCACCTCGCGCCCGTGAACTGTGTCCTGACAGCGATAGACTTCGGCGGAAGCGCCGACGCCCGACAAACAGTTGACGACGTAAGGGCCGAAGCGTGAATTCGGGGCCAGCTTCATGCCGCACCGCCCTCCTCCCATCCGTACCGTTCCAGTTTCTCGGCTAGCACGGCGACGTGAGGCTCAAGGAGCATACTCAAGTGTGTGCCCGGCACGGCGACCACATGGACGCGCCGAGAGGAAAAACTGCTCCAGCCCCAGGCGGGGTCGTCCTGCTTTAACGCTTCCAGAGCGGGCGCGGGCCGACTGTCGTCGGCGAGTGATTCGCTGCTCTTGAAGAGTAACACGGGGACTGGAAAGACCTCCCGCGGGGGCTGATAGTTGGTTCTGAAATTGGCCTTGTAGACGTTCAGGTAGGCGCGCAGCCGTGCTGGGTCGACGCCGTTGGCCCAGGGGCCTTTCGCCCCGATTCGTTCGACGAGCTTCGTCAACTGTGCTTCAGGGTCGAGGTTAGCGAGTTCTTCGTAGGAGACGTTGATGGGGTCACCCAGAAACGTCCCGATTTCGGAGGCGATTGCCGTCAGCCATTGCGCGTCCGTCCAGTCCGAGTAAGACGTGTCGGGAGTGAAGACCGGCGCGGGCGTGTCGAGAATCGCCAGCATCCCGACTTCGAGACCCTGCCTTCTCAAGATTTGGCTCATCTCAAACGCCACCAAGCCGCCGAAGGAGTGACCGGCCAGATAGTACGGCCCGCCCTTTGAGATGTCGCGCAACGCTCGCACGTTCCGCGCCGCGATCTCTTCGACGCGGGTCAAAGGCGGGGTGACGCCGTCAAGCCCGATGGCCTGCATCGCATAGACGGGCAGGTCACGGGAGAGCCGGTTCGCCAGCGGGTGAAAGTAGATCACGTTTCCGCCGGCACCGGGCATCAGGAAGAGCGGAGGCTTCGAGCCTGTGCCACGAATCTCCACCAGCTCTTCCCATTCCGAATGGGCGTTCTCGCCGCGCAGCGCCAGGGCGAGTTGTTCGATGGTCGGGTTTCTGAAGAGTTGTGCCAGCGGGATGCGCTTGCCGAACTCTTTCTCAATCTTCGCCATCAAGCTGACGGCCAGGATTGAGTGGCCGCCGAGCTCGAAATAGTCGTCCGTCACGCCGACGCGCGTGCGGCCAAGGACTTCTTCCCAGATTTCCACCAGCCTTGATTCGTTGCTGTTGCGGGGGGCGACGTAGACGCGCCCCTCAGGTTCCGCCGCACCATCCGGCGCGGGCAAAGCCTTGCGGTCAATCTTGCCCTGTTGGGTGAGCGGCAAGCTATCGAGCAGGCAGTAGGAAACCGGAACCATATAATCGGGCAGTTGCGTGAGCAGGAATCTGCGTAGTTGGTCGCCCGCGGGCGTCCTCCCCGTAGACGGCACGACGTAGGCCACGAGGCGCTTCCCGCGTTCGCCGTCCTCTTGAAGCAGGACGATGGCGCGCGACACTTCCGGGTGTCGTTCGAGAGACACCTCGATCTCACCCAACTCGATGCGGTGGCCCCTGACCTTAACCTGAAAGTCCTTGCGCCCGTGCAGGACTATGTTACCGTCCTCCGTCCAACTGCCTACGTCCCCCGTCCGGTACATCCTCGCGCCTGCCTCTCCACCGAACAGGTCTGGGACGAAATACTCCGCCGTCCTCCGCGCGTCGTTGAGGTAGCCGCGCCCCACGCCGATTCCTCCCACGCACACCTCGCCTTTGACTCCAACCGGGCACAGGTTCATCCACTCGTCCACGATGTATATTCTCAGATTCCGCAGCGGCCTCCCCACGGGCACTGACCCCGCCTCGTGCAGCCCTTCCGCCCCCTCAATCCGTTGGTGCGTCACGTCGTCCGAAGCTTCCGTCGGCCCGTAGGCGTTGACCACAGGCACATCCGTGAGCGCAAACCAGTCCGAGAGCAGTTTGGGGCTCACGGCCTCGCCCGTCACCAGCAGATACTTTAAGTGGCGTAACTGCGCCTGAAGGTCTCGCCCTTGCCGGCCCTCTTGCCGGTAGCCTCTGCGTTGCTCCCTGAGCCTCTCCAGCACAACACCCAGATAAGACGGCACGACTTCGAGAATGCTGACGCCGTCGCGCTCCGCCTCCTCCAGCAACCGGGAAGGATCCATCACGACCTCGTCACCGTAGATGACCGTGCGACCACCCACCAACAGCGCCGCCATCTCCTGCCACACCGAGATGTCAAAGGTCTGCGACGCCGTCTGCGCCACCACGCTCTGCTCGTCGAGCCCCAACTCTTCAACTTTAGCCAGCAGGTGGTTGAGCATCCCGCTGTGCTCGACCATCACGCCCTTGGGCCTGCCCGTCGAGCCCGACGTGTAGATGACGTAGGCCAGAGACGAGGGGAGGGGCACGCGGCCGAGGTCGGAGTCAGTCGCTGCGCCCTTCGGCTCGGGCTCAGGCTCGTCCAGGTTGACGATGGTCGAGACGGCCGTAAGCTCGGCCAGCAACTCCGCCGGAAGACCCCCTGCCTCGGTGATGATGAGTTTGGGCCTTGACTCCGCAACGATGGCGCGAGTGCGCGAGGGCGACTCGTCGGCGGCGAGCGGCAGGTAGGCAGCCCCGCACTTCCAGATGGCCAGAACGCTGGAAAGCATCCGCTCGGAGCGATGCAGGAGCAACGCCACCAGGTCGTCTGCTCCGAGGTCTGGCCGCCGCGAGAGCAGGTGGCGGGCGAGGAGGTCGGCCTGCGCGTCGAGTTCTCTGTAGGTGAGGCTGCGGCCAGAGCAGGTGACGGCGGTGCGTGAGGGGGAGGAGGCGGCCTGTGCTTCGAAGCGGCGGATGAAAGAATGTGACGGGTCGAAGGCTACTTCTGTGAGGTTGAAGTTGGTCAGGAGTTGGGCGCGCTCGGCGTCAGTGAGCAGGGGCAGGTCGGAGAGGGGGCGCGAGGGGTCGTGGGTGAAGGCTTCGAGCAGTGTGCACAGGTGATCGAGCATGCGCTCGGCAGTCGCTCGCTCGAACCCCTCGCTGTCGTATGTGAGGCGGACAAGCATGCGTTGGCCTGGGACGACCGTCAGCGTTAAAGGATAGTTCGTCTGATCGAACGCGCGCACGTCGCTCGTCCGCAGCCCGCCCGGCTGCCGGTCGAAAGACCGATCCATCGGATAATTCTCAAAGACGAGCAGCGTATTGAAGAGGGGCGTGCCGGCAGGGATGTCGCTCCATTTTTGAATATCAATCAACGAGCTATAGGCGTACTGGTCGAGGTCGGCCTGGCTCCGGTGAATGTCGCTTAACCAGGAGGCCAGTGAAGCTTCGGGCTTGAGACGGAAACGCACGGGCAGCGTGTTGATGAAGAGGCCGACCATTGATTCGATTCCCTCCAACAAAGGCGGGCGGCCTGCCACGGTGACCCCGAAGACGACTTCCCGCTCGCCGCTGTAACGACTCAGGAGTAAGGCCCATGCCCCGCTGATTAAACTGTTGATGGTGACCCGAAGAGTCTTGGCCTTGAGACCGATCTGCTCTGTGAATTCTTCGTCGAGCAGGAGGCTTGCCTCCGCCTGCTCGTGTCCGTCGGCGTTGGGCGCGCGTCGGGACGCGTCCTCCGGCAGCGGCGTCGGCGCGGAAAAGCCTTTCAACACCTTGCGCCAGTACGCCTCGGCCTCGGCGTTGTCCTGCGCCTGCAACCACTCGATGTAACGACGGTAAGGTTGAGGCGGCGGCGACGGCGGTAGTTTCGTCCCCTTGAGGGAGGCGTCGTAAGCGTCGAAGACCTCTTCCATGAGGATGGCGGCGCTCCAGCCGTCCAGAAGGACGTGATGATGGCTCCAGCAGAAGCGGTGTGTCGTCTCGCCTTCACGGATGAGAGTGCAACGGAACAGCGGCGCTTGGTCGAGGGGGAGGCCGCGCGCACGGTCGCGGGCGAGAAATGCGTCGAAGGCTTGCTGCCTTTCGGCACCGGGCTGCGAGCGCCAATCGTAGAACTCCCACGGAAGCTCTACGGAGCGGAAGACAACCTGGACGGGGTGCGCCAAGTCGTGCCAGAAGAAACCCGTGCGGAGGGCGGCGTGGCGTTCGACGACGCGCTCCCAGGCGCTGAAGAGCGCGCCGGCGTCGAGCTCTCCCTCGATGGTGCAGCTGAGCTGTTCGAAGTAGGCGGGTGATTCGAGGTCGAAAAGGCTGTGGAAGATCAGGCCCCTTTGCATCGGAGACAACTCGTAAACGTCCGCGACCGAATCCTTGGCGACCGACGGGTCGCGCTCGGTAATGAGTTGGGCCAGTTTGTCCAGATCCTTCTGGCCGAGATTGGCTTGCGGAAAGTCGGAGGGCGTGAAGCCGCGCGAGGCGGGCGCGCAGCAATGGCGGATGAGCGCGCGCAACGCCTCGGCGAAACCACGCGCAAGGCGCTCCACCGTTTCGCGGTCGTGGATGTTCTTGCTGTAAATCCAATTCACCTGGAGCTGGCCGCCGGCGACGCTCGCCACGACTTCCAGCAGGTGACTGCGGACGACCGAAGGGGCGCGCTCGGCCCCAACCTCTTCGGGGGCGGGGCCCCAGCCGGAGGACTGCGGCAGCACGAGGTCGGTTTGCCCCAGATAGTTGAAGACGATTTCGGGCCGCGGCGACGCGCGCAGCAGAGACCGCAATTCGGCGTCAGGCGAGAGGTACTTGTGCAGCATGTAGCCGAAGCCGTCTTCGGGAATGCGCCGGAGCTGTTCTTTGACCGACTTGAGCGTCTGGCCGAGCGGGGCGTCCGGCTCCACTTGCACGAGGACGGGTGAGATGGTCGTAAACCAGCCGACGGTGCGGGAGAGGTCTATCTCATCTTCAAATTCGCGGCGACCGTGGCTCTCGAAGTCGAGAAGGAGGCTGTCGCCGCCGCCCGCCTGCTGGAAGGCCAGCGCGAGGGCCGTGAGAAGCAGGTCGTTGATGCGCGTGTTGTAGGCTTGTGGAACCTCCTGCAACAGCGAAAGAGTTTCCGCTTCGCCGAGCGAGACGACAACCGCCTCCGCGTCCACGACGCGGTTGGCTTGTTTCGTCGCCGGGCGGTCAACGGGAATCGGTTTCGGGTGGAGACTCAAGGGTTCGAGCCAGAATCCGGCTTCCGCTTTCCCCTCCGCAGACCGCGCATGCTCCGCCAACCGGCGCGCCCATTCTGTGAACGAGGTGGTCTTGGGCGGAAGTCTCACTTCCTCTCGGCAACTGAGCTGGCGGTAGACGTTGTAGAGGTCTTCAAGCAGGATGCGCCATGAAACGCCGTCGACGGCCAGATGATGAATGACGATCCAGAGCCTGGCCGTCTCGTCCTCGCCGAGCCGGAAAAGGCAGACGCGCATGAGCGGGCCGTTTTCGATGTCGAGGCTGCGCTCGACGGCGCTCACAATCCGGGCCATGCGAACGGCGCGCTCCTCTTTCGAGTGGCCTGAAAGATCTTCAAAAGAGAAGACCGCGCCCGCGTCCGCCTCGCTCACCTGCTGCGCCCAGGAGTTGCCGTCGCGGGAGAAACGCAGGCGGAGTCCGTCGTGGTGTCGATAGACGTGGCCGACCGCCTGGGCCAAAAGCTCTGGGTCTGTGTCGGACGGAACTTCGAGCAGGGCGGATTGATTGAAGTGATGCGCCTCTTCCAATTCCTGTTCAAAGAACCAGTGTTGAATCGGGGTGAGCGGCGCGGGGCCGGTCGCGTCAGGGGCTTGTGGCCGGTCGGCCTTCTCGGCGGCGACCCGCGCCAGCTCCGCGATGGTCTGGTTCTGAAAGAACTGTTTGGGCGTGATGCGCAGTCCGGCCTGGCTGGCGCGTGCGACGACCTGAATGCTGAGAATCGAGTCCCCGCCGAGCTCAAAGAAATTGTCGTGGACGCCGACGGCGTCGAGGCGTAGAACGTCGCGCCAGATTCCGAGGAGGACGCCTTCGCGGGGCGTGAGGCCGGTCTCCATTTCCGGCTTGAATTCCCGCGGGCGCGGCGGGGCGGGCAGGGCCTCGCGGTCAACCTTGCCGTTGGGCGTCAGCGGCCATCCGTCCAGGGCCACGAACGACTGCGGAATCATGTAGTCCGGCAAATGCTCCCTGAGAGCGGAGCGCAAGTGCGCCGGCTCGATTGACTCTCCCGCCTGAGCCAGGACGTAAGCCACCAGACGCCTGTCGCCCGGCTCGTCCTCGCGCACGAGGACGAGCGCTTCTTTGACCGACGCTTGTAAGCTCAAAGCGGATTCAATCTCGCCCAGCTCGATGCGGAAGCCCCTGAGCTTGACCTGCTGGTCTAGCCGCCCGATGTACTCTATCTCGCCACGAGCCAGACGGCGGACGAGGTCGCCCGTCTTATAAAGACGCGCGCCCTCAAGACCGCAGAACGGGTCAGGCACAAATCTCTCCGCCGTCAGCTCAGGCCGGCCCAGATAACCCCTCGCCAGACCCGCTCCGCCGACGTAGAGCTCGCCGGGGACGCCGAGAGGAACGAACTGCGCGTGGCTGTCGAGAACGTAGAGTCGGAGGTCGGGGATGGCGACGCCGATGGGGCTGCGCGACCCGCCTTCCACGTCCGCCCGTGTGAGGGGCCGATAGGTGACGTGGACGGTCGTCTCCGTGATGCCGTACATGTTGACAAGGCGCGGGCGTTCGTCGCCGTGGCGCTCGAACCACGTTCGCAGGCCGGCAGGCTCCAGTGCTTCCCCGCCGAAGATCACGTAGCGCAGCTTCAAGCCCTCCGAGGCCGACGACCGACGACTCGCCCGCGCTTCGTCTTCACTCAACAGTTGGCGGAAGGCCGACGGCGTCTGGTTCAAGACCGTCACCCCTTCCGTCAACAGCAGGTCGTAGAACTGCTCCGGCGCGCGGCTCGTCAGGTAAGGCACGACGACGAGACGCCCGCCGTAGGCGAGCGCGCCCCACATCTCCCAGACCGAGAAATCAAAGGCGAAGGAGTGGAAGAGCGTCCAGACATCCTGCGAGTTGAAGTTGAACCAATGTTGCGTGGAGGCCAGTAGACGCGTGACGTTCGAGTGCGTGACGCAGACGCCTTTGGGCCGCCCCGTCGAGCCTGACGTGTAGATCACGTAGGCGAGATTGTCGGGCGCAGCTTCGCTGACAGGGTTGTTCGAATCTTCGGCGGCCAGCCCTTCGCCTTCCGCGTCAACCCGCAGCACGAAGGCGTCGGTCGAGGGCAAACGTCCGGCGAGGCGCTCCTGCGTCAGGAGCACGGCCACGCGCGAGTCTTCCAGCATGAAGCGGACGCGTTCCGACGGATAGGCCGGATCAATCGGCACGTAAGCCGCGCCCGCTTTGAGGATTGCCAGAAGGCTGACGACCATCTCGAAGGAGCGCTCCATGCAGACCCCGATCAAGACCTCCGGGCCGGCACCATGCTGTTGACGGAGCCGGTGCGCGAGTTGGTTGGCGCGCCTGTTGAGCTGGTCGTATGTCAGCCGCTCCCGACCGAAGACGAGCGCAGTCGCGCCGGGCGTCCGTTCCACCCGGTCTTCAAACATCTCGTGCACGCACCGCGGCGTGTAAGGCTGCGAGGTCGCGTTCCACTCTTCGTGCAAACGCCGTTCGGACTCGGACAGGAGCGGGATTTCGGCGAGGCGCAGGTCGGGATTGCAGACGATGGCTTCCAGGAGCGTCTCGAAATTCGCGGCCATCCGCGCAATCGTCTCGCCGTCGAAGAGGTCGGTATTGTACTCGAATGAGCATTCGAGCGCGGCGTCCGCTTCGTCCACGTAGAGCGTCAGGTCAAACTTCGCGCCCGTCGTTTCCGCGCGCAAGGGCGTGACGGCGAGGCCGTGCAAATCGAGAGCCGAGGCCGAGCCGTTTTCATAGGCGAGCACTACCTGAAAGACGGGGTTGTGACTTAAATTGCGGTCGAGGTCGAGGGCGTCCACGAGCTGCTCGAACGGGACTTCCTGATTCGCGTAGCCGTCGAGCGCCACGCGCCGCGCGCGGTCGAGCAGTTCGCGAAACGAAGGGTTCCCCGAAAGATCAATGCGCAGGGCGAGCGTGTTGACGAAGAAGCCGATGAGCGATTCGAGATCGACGTGCGGGCGGTTGGCGACCGGCGAGCCGATGACGAGGTCACGCTGATCGGCGTAGCGTGAGAGCAGCGCTGAAAGGGCGGCGAGCATCAACATGAAGAGGCTCGCGCCCGATTCCTGCGAGAGGGCGTGGAGCTTTGCCGTCAGCTCCGGGCCGAAGTCGAAGGGGACGGACGCCCCTTTGAAGGATTGCGTCGAGGGGCGCGCGCGGTCGGTCGGGAGTTCGAGCAGGGCGGGCGCGTCCCGCAGCTTCTCCTTCCAGTAAGCGAGCTGCGCTCGGCCTGTCTCCGACTGCATCCGCCGCCGCTGCCACTGCGCGAAATCTGCGTACTGGATGCGCAGCTCCGGCAACGCCGGGGGCGAGTCGGCGCGGAAGGCCGTGTAGAGGGCCGACACTTCGCGAATCAGCACGCGCATGGACAAGGCGTCGGAGATGATGTGGTGAAGGCTGAGCGCGAGGACGTGTGCGTCCGCACGGAGGCGGAACAGGCTGACGCGCAGCAGCGGCCCGGCGGCCAGGTCGAACGGGCGCGCGGCCTCTTCGGCGGCGAGCCTGAGCGCTTCCGCCTCTTGCAGGTCGAGGGGCAGAGGCGGCAACTCATGAACGTGCAAACGGAACGGGAGCGCCGCGGAGATTCGTTGTGACGGCGTCCCGCCGGAAACGGGGAAAGTGGTGCGCAACACTTCGTGGCGGGCGATGATGGCCGAGACGGCGCTTTCGAGGGCGGCGATGTCCAACTCGCCGTCGAGCCTGACCGCGCTGGAAAGATTGTAGGCGGAACTCGGCCCTTCGAGTTGCGCGAGAAACCAGAGCCGCTGCTGCGAGAAGGAGAGCGGCAGATCGGCGGAGCGGGGCACGGCTTCGATTTGTAAGTCCGGCGCATCCGGCCCAGGCGCGGCGGCTGATGCGATGCGAGCGGCGAGGGCGGCTATGGTCTGCCCTTCAAAAATATCCTCAATCGTCAGCTCGACGCCGAAGCTCTGCCAGACGCGCGAGACCATCTGTACGGCCAGGAGCGAGTCGCCGCCGAGCTGAAAGAAAGAGTCTGTGACGCCGATGTCGGGCGTGTCGAACAGCTCTTGCCAGATGAGCAGGAGTTCCCGCTCGCGCTCGTCCGTGGGCGGCGCGAGTCGGCGTTGAGCGCGCCGCCCGACCGTTTGCAGGGCCGCCAACGCCTGACGGTCTACCTTCCCGTTGGCGCTCAGCGGAAATTCACTGAGGAACACGAAGTCGGACGGAGTCATGTAGTCGGGCAGCTTGCCGGCGACGTACTGGCGTGCCGCTTCGGCGGTCAGTTGCGGGCCGGCGATGAGGTAGGCAACGAGCCTCTTGTTGCCGGACGGGTCTTCGCGGAGCAGGACGACCACCTCGCGGACGTGCGGGTGGGCGGCGAGGACTGTTTGAATCTCGCCCAGCTCGACGCGGTAGCCGCGAACCTTGACCTGGTCGTCGTTCCTGCCGAAACATTGAAGCTCGCCGCCGGGCAGCCAGCGACCGATGTCGCCGGTGCGGTAGAGGCGCTCGCCGTCGGCGAACGGGTTGGGGATGAATTTCGTGGCCGTCAGGTCAGGACGATTACGGTAGCCGCGGGCCAGCCCCGCGCCGGAGACGCAGATTTCGCCCCTGACGCCGATTGGCACCAGCCTTGACCTCTCGTCCAAAACGCAGACGGAAGTGTTCGCGACCGGGCGACCGATCAGCACCGGCCCGGCTTCGTGCCCTATCTTCTTGACGACGCAGCCGACGGTCGCCTCGGTCGGGCCGTACTCGTTATAGATTTCGATTGACGGATTCAGCGAGCGCAGGATTTCAATCTCTCTCGCCGTCAGCTCTTCGCCGCCCACGATGACTTTCCGCACGCCGCAGTCGCCGACCGACAAATGTTCGAGCATGCGTATGTGCGAAGGGGTCAGCTTCATCACGTCAATGCCGCTGCTCTGGTCGAAAGCGTGTGTGAGGATCGTCTGGATGCTCTCGGATTGCGGGTAGATAGAGAGCGACTTGCCGCGGAGCAGCGGGCAGAACAGGTTGGTGAGCGTGAAATCAAAGGAGAGCGAACTGTAGAGGGCGAAATCCCCGCACGAGTCGTCTTCAAAGTAGTAATTGATGGCCCAGGTCAGGTAGTTCGCAAGATTCCGGTGCTCCAACTCGCAGCCTTTGGGGCTGCCCGTCGAGCCGGACGTGTAGATGACGTAGGCGCGGTCGGCGGGGTTGATGAGGTGATTCGGGTTGGCCGTCTCTTCGGGGAGGGCGGGCGGCTCAAGGTCGAGCGCCAGCGCGCAGCCGCCGAAATCCAGTTCGTCGAAAAAGTAATCGGACTGAGTGATGAGCAGCGCGAGGCCGGTGTCGCGAAGAACGTAGCTCACACGGTCGAGTGGATAATTCGGGTCGAGCGGGACGAAATGCGCCCCGGCCTTGAGTATGCCGAGGACGGCGACGACCAACAGCTCGGAGCGATCAAGGCGGATGCCGATTGCCGTCTCCGCGCCGGTGCCGTGTCGGCTGCGCAGGCGGTGGGCCAGACAGTTCGCCCTGGCGTTCAACTCGGCGTAAGTCGTGACCTGGCCCTGGAAGATGAGCGCCGGGGCGTCGGGAGTCTTCAGCACTTGCCGCTCGAACATCTCGACCGCGTTCAGGAAGGGAGCCGGCGCGACGCAGCTCTGGTTGAAGTCTTTGAGCAGCACGTCGCGCTCGGCGGGGGTCACGATTTCGATGTCTCGGACTTCGGAATCGAGCTGCGCGAACTGTTCGATGACGCCGGGCAGGCTGGCCGCGAGTCCTTCAGACAGGAATTTCTCCGTGCAGCGCCAGTCGAGCCGGATGACGCCCGCGCCCAGGTCGAGGTCAAAGCGCACCTCGCCGGAATCGTCCTCAGTGAGTGAAGCGTGCAGCCGGGCGTCGGCGAGAGCGACGGTGGTCAGGCTGTCGAACGGCACGCGGCCTTCGCGGTTCGCCAACTCGCGCAGCGGTAGCAGCGTCTCGGCGTAGCTCTCTTCGACGACGCGCGCCACGTCGCCAAGATATTCGGCGACGCTCAAGCCGTCGCCCGCGTCGATGATGAGCGGGACGGGCGCGGCGTCTGCCGCCGAGCCTGCGAGGGGCGGAGTCCGCAGGACGATTGTCGAGCGCCGGCTATAACGTGTCAGCAAAAGGGCGATGGCCGCGGTGGCGACGGTGAACTCGCCAAGCTCTCCCGCGCCGATGCCGTTGATGACCTTCATGGCGGCGGGCGTGAGCTTGATCGTTAACGGCTCAGCGCGCGCGTCTTCGGGTATCGGCGCACCGGAGACGAGGCGGAAGGTGTCGCCGACGTTAGCCAGGCGTGCACGCCAGAAGGAGACGGCGCTCGTCAGTCTCTGGTCTGTCACTAAAACGTTGTAGTCTTCCACGATTAACGCCCTTCAAGTCCCCGCCGGGTATTCGCCGTCTCGCTCGCAGCCTGCGGCCTCCGGCTCACCTGTCCCGCTTGTAAATGATCTCCTTCATGCCGAAGAGGCGTTCGGCGGTGATGCCGCGAGTGCGGCACTCGTTGACGAGCTGGTTGGAGTTGACCATGGGCGCCGAGGTCTCGCTGTGTTTGAGCGACATGATGTGGTTCAGCCAGGGCTCCATCCCCATCGCGTAGACGTAAACTTCTTTGGGCCGGAAACATTCCACCAGCTCAAGGGCGCGTGGAAAATTGCTGCCGGCGAGTCTCCGGGAGCGGTCTTGGTCTCGGTTGAGCGGCTCGGTCAGCAGCGGGCCGTACAGCCAGGAGAGCGGGGCTCCGCCGCACTCCATGCCCAGAAAGAGCACGTCTACGTCGCCGACCTCATCGTGTGCATGCTGGTAGATTTTCGGCTCCACGGCGCAGGAGTCCGCGGCCAAAAGAATCGAGTGCTGGCCGAGCGTGACGTGGTGACAGAGCTTACCCTGAATGTTCAGGTCGGCGTGCTCGCCGAGAAACGGGAGGCCGGTGATGCGCCCGCCGGGCAGCTCGATGGAGTCGAACTCGTCCAACTCAAAGACGTTCGCGAAACCGACGGCCTTCAGGATGAGCTTGAGGCTCGGATCCTGGAGCTGGCCGGAGCCGGAGCGCGGGACGATGATGTTACGGACGAAGGGGCGTAGTTGCAGGAGCGTCTCCAGCAGGACGTGATCCTGATGGTTGTGCGTGAGCACGACGTAATCTATCACGTCGGGCAAATCTTCCAGCGTGAAGCGCGGCACGACGGCCCCCGCGTAGGGCTGGCTGACGACCGGGTCGGACATGACGCACACGTCTTTCGTTTCGAGAACTAGGCAGGCGTGTCCGAAATAACGGAGGCGCAGCCCCTCGCCTCGGTACCGTTCGGCTGCCAAGGGTTTCGACTCGGTGAAGAAGGAGCGGAATAACGGTTCCCGGCGGTCGGGGATGGAAAGCGCGTCGCGAACCTTTTCATAAGAGCCTGGTCTGCGCCGCATCCGAAAGAGGTCGTCGAAAGGGGCTTGATCGAAAGGCATCTCGACGTTGATGCCTTCGCTGCCGGGCAGACGCGGGGTGCTCAGGACGAAAGCCCGGTCGTCGGTGTTGGCCGTTGCCAGCAGAATGCTCTGCGCCGAGCGTTGGTAGTAAGGGCTTCTGTAGAGCATCGCTTCGTAGAGGCGGAATGAGGGCTGGTTTTGAAGGTCGTAGAACAACTCGACGTAGCCCCGGAGCGGCCCCGGCACTTTCTCGTAGAGCGGGTCGAGCGAGAAGCCGTGAGCTTCCTGCCTGAGCAGCTTTGTCAACTGCTGGATCGCCTGGGCGAGGGCGATGAGAGGGCCTTGCTCGTCGAGTGTCCTGTCGCGCAGGAGCTTCACCTCTTCGACGCGATTGGACGTGTAATCAATAAACGGCCCGCCCAACATTTTGGGGTCTTTCACGGCCTTGGCATGAACCTCCGGCCATTGGATGTAGGAGTTCATGATTTTCAGGTGGCGACCGACGATGTTCATGGCGCAGGTGGCCGGAGAGATCAGGTGCGGCCAGACGTACCAGCCGGCCAGAAGCGGCTCGGCGATCACGTCGCTCTTCAGGCAAACCATATCGTTTCGACTCATAGGCCTTCCTTTTTATCTCCCGACCCTGTTCTGGGCCTGACCGCGGACGGCGACCGCGCGTCCGGCCGTCCGTCGCGTGCGTCGGCTGGCAGGGCAGGTTTTCCCTCGGCGGCCTTTCACCTTCGCTCCGCCAGCCTCAACCCGACCTCAACGCGTCTGCCCGCGGCGCGGGTCGTTTCACCGAACAACTCGATCTCTCCAATCGTCCGGCTCTCGTCTTCGACGAACGCCTTTTGAATGGCGGCCAGGCGCTGATGCATCGTCTCGATGGTCTCGCGGCGGAAGAGGTTCGCGTCGTAGACGGTGACGACTTCCAGCTTTTCGTCAGACTCGAAGATCAGGAACGAGATGTCGTACTTCGTGCGGGCCGCGTCCGGGGACAGGTCTGTGATCGTGATTTCGGGCCTCGCGTCCGCGGGGTTTGGCGGGTCGAGGTCGGGAACGTAGTCAACCTGCACGTCGAAAATCGGAGAACGATTGGCCGGAGTTCTCTGGCGCATCTCTTCCAGCAGAAGGTCGAACGGGTAGTCGCTGTGGCGGAGCGCTTCGAGGAGCTCCCGCCCGACGGAAGAGACTGTTTCCGCCACGCTCGCTGCCGGCTCCAGACGAGCGCTGAGCACCACGGTGTTGAGATAGACGCCGACCTGCTCCTCCAACTGATGCTGGTCACGTCCGGCGCTTTGAAAGCCGATGACGATCTCCTGCCGGCCCGTGTAGCGGTAGAGCAGGACACAGATTGACGCCAGCACCGACCCGAACAGCGAGGTGCCGTGGCGCTGCGCCAGGCCTGATAGACCTTTCGCCGTCTCCCGGTCTATGAGCGAAGCCACGCGCCCGCCCGCACGCCCGTTGCGGGCCGCGCGCGCGTAGTCCGTCGGCAGCTCCAGGCGCGGCACGCGAGGCTCCAGCCGCCGCTTCCAGTAGTCACGCTGCGAGCGCATCTCCGGAGATTCGAGCATCTGGTTGTGCCAGGCGGCGTAGTCGCGGTATTGAATGGGCAAGGGCTCAAGCGGGGACGGGCGACCGGAGCGGAAGGCGTCGTAGAGAGCGCGCAGTTCTTTGATGAGCACGCGCACCGACCAGGCGTCGCTGATAATGTGGTGCATCGTGAGGAGGAGGACATGGCTCTCTTCGCCGACGCGCGCGAGGGCCGCGCGAAACAACGGCCCCTCGGCAAGGTTGAACGGACGCTCAGCCTCCGCCGCGATGAGGTCGTCAACGGACGAAGGCGCTTCGAGCCGCGCCACCTCGAACCCACACTCCTCCGGGCTTCTGACCTTTTGCTTCAGCTCGCCGCCCTTGAGGGCGAATACTGTGCGCAAGCTCTCGTGCCGTTTGACAAGGGTGTTCAGCGCCTCGACGAGGGCAGCTGTGTCGAGCCGCCCGTCGAGCCGGAAAGCGCCCGCCATGTTGTAAGCGACGGAAGCTTCGACGGTGCGGCACGCCAGCCAGATGCGCTTCTGCGCGTGAGAAGCGCCGTACCAGTCTTGCTCCGGCAGGACGGGAATCTGAGTTGTTTTGTGGGGCGCGGAGTCGGAGAGCTCGCGGGCAAGCGCGCGAACCGTATCGGAGGTGAACAGTTGCGCGAGCGTCGCGTCAACTCCGAGGTCGCGCCGGATGCGGCTGACGATTCTGAGCGCGTGCAGGCTGTGACCGCCGACTTCAAAGAAGCGGTCTTCGACCGAGACCGGCCTTCCCAGAACATCCTGCCAGATCGAGGTGAGAACTTTTTCAAAGCGTGTCGCCGGGGGTTCCGGGGCCGACCGCGCCGCACTCTGGCTCGTCGGCTCCGGCAGTTCTCGGCGGTTCACCTTGCCGTTCGGAGTCAACGGCAATTCCGGCAGAATCATCCACACGTCGGGCAGCATGTGTTCAGGCAGCTTCCGGCGCATCGCGTCGCGGAGCGTGGTCGCAGACCAACGTGCGTGCCCGCTCTGGCTGACATAGGCGCAGAGGTAGTTCGCGCCGCCGGCCTCTTCCTTTGCGACGACCGCCGCGTTGGTAATGCCTTCGAGGCCGGTGATGGCCGATTCCACGTCTCCCAGTTCAATGCGGTGGCCTCGGATTTTGACCTGGAAATCATTCCTCCCGAAAAAGAGGATGTTACCGTCGTGCGCGTAGCACCCGATGTCGCCCGTGTGATAGAGCCGGCCCTGCCCGTCTTCGGAGAACGGGTCGTGCTCGAAGACGGCGCTGGTGCGCTCGTGGTCGAACAGGTAGCCGCGGCCCACGCCGACGCCCGCCACGCAAATCTCCCCACGCACGCCTACGGGGCACAGCCGCCTGCGTTGGTCGAGAATGTAGACTTTCAGATTCTGCACGGGCCTGCCGACGGGGATGCTCGCCAGATCGGGCGGGCGCTCCATACGGAAGTGGGTGACGGAATCTGACGCTTCGGTAGGCCCGTAGGCGTTCATCATCCTGACGCCGGGG
>JALZHC010000180.1:2081-6864 GCA_030914105.1 Acidobacteriota bacterium | reverse complement strand
CGCCAGATACTCGCCATCGCGCTCCTGTCGGCGCTCTTCGCCGCCGTCGGCGTCGCCTGCTTCGACCGCTGGGGCGCGCGCCTGCAACAGCCGACCGCCGCCTTCAACAGCGACGACAACCGAGCCACCGCCAACATCGCGGGCATCACAGACCCCTCGGTCGCCACCGACGAGCAGAACAACATCGAGGTCTTCCGCGCCATCTCGCCCGGCGTCGTCTCCGTCAACACGACGCGCCAGGCGCGCGGCTTCTTCGACGCCGGACGCAGCGGCGGCGGCTCAGGCTCGGTCATTGACGACCAGGGCCACGTGCTCACGAACTACCACGTCATCGAGGGAGCCGACGTAGTCACGGTCAGCTTCGGCGGCGAGAAGACCTATCCGGCGCGCGTCGTCGGCGGCGACGCCGATACAGACCTCGCCGTCATCCAGGTCAACGCGCCGCGCGAGTTGTTCAAGGTCGTGCCGATGGGCGACAGCGAACGCCTCGCCGTCGGCCAGAAGGTCTTGGCCATCGGCAACCCGTTCTTCCTCGACCGCACGCTCACCACGGGCATCATCAGCGGACTCCAGCGGCCCATACAGGCGCGCAACGGTCGCATCATCGAGGGCGCGATTCAGACCGACGCCTCGATCAACCCCGGCAACTCCGGCGGCCCGCTCCTGGACTCGCAGGGTCGTATGATCGGCATCAACTCGCAGATCCTCTCGCCCGACGGCGGCGGCTCGGTCGGCGTCGGCTTCGCCATCCCCGTCAACATCGCCAAGCGCGTCGTGCCGCAGCTCATCCGCGACGGGCGCGTCGTCCGGCCCAAGCTTGGCATCTATCCGCGCGACGTGAGCGAGCTGCGCGGCGTCCGCCTCCCCGTCGAAGAGGGCGTGCTCATCCTCCAGGTTGACCCGAACGGCTCGGCTGCCGCCGCGGGCCTGCGCGGACTCTCCGAGAACGAGGACGGCGACGTCAACCTCGGCGACATCATCGTCGGGGTCGACGGCACGAAGGTCTCAAACTGGAACGACCTCGACAACATTCTCGACAAGCACCAGTTCGGCGACGTGGTGCGCGTCGAACTCGTCCGCGGCGACGGCCAGCGCGCCAGCGTCCCCGTCCGCCTGCTCCCCGAACAGCAGCGGCGCGGCCTCCTCCGGCGGTAGATAACGTAAGGCCGGAGAGAAGACTGGGGGCCGCCGTCTCGCCGTTTGACTTCGGCGGGCCGCGGCCCCTAGCCTCTTCCGTGTGCGGGAGACCGAACACTTCATCAACGAAGGCTACGGCTGGGCGTGCAAGCGCTGCCTCGGCGCGCGCGGCGCGACTCAAGGCACGCCGGTCGCTTCAGTTCCACCAGCCGCGACTTCTGACGCAGAGTCTTCTTCCGACGCCGACTCTTCCTCACGCGCGCACGCTCCCGCCGGCTCTTCATCTGACGCGCTTGCTGACCTTGCTTCTTCATCGCGCGCGTCGGCGCTGCCGCGCTTCTTCCGCGAGGGCGAGGCCGAAGAGCGCGAGCCGCGCCTGTCCGCCGATGCGCTCGCGCGCTGGAGAGACGACTCGCGCCGCGCGCTCCTGTGCCCGCGCTGCGGCGTCGAAGAAGAGATCGAAGGTTGAGTGAGGGGGTCTCTTCATGAGCGGGCGCGCGCCTGAGAACAAACCCACACGCCTCGACCGCGCCGAATGGTTCTTCCTCTTCCTCTTCTTCTTCGCGGGCGTCTTCTACCTCACGCGCGAAGCGAGGACGGACTTGCAATGGTACTTCCGCGTCGTCTCCATCCTTATCGGCGTCGTCGGCTGGATGGTCGTGCAGGTGCTCAAGCGCCGGCGTTGAGGCTTCGACGCCGGACGCTCGGCGGCCTCACTCGCTGACGGCGCACACTCGCCGCCCCGCCCGCAACGCCTTCGAGCGCGTCCTTCCCCCTGCTCGAACTTCTATTCGCCGCCGCTTCGACCTCGGCGAGAATCTTGTCCAGATCTTCTCTCGGCAGGTAGCGCCCGCCTTTGACGACGGCGGCGATCTTTTTCGTGTTCGAGATATCTTCGAGCGGGTTCGCGTCGAGCAGTAAGAGGTCGGCGAGCTTCCCCCTTTCGACGGTGCCGAGTGAGTCTGACAGGCCGAGAAACTTCGCCGGGTTGAGAGTCGCCGCTTGCAGCGCCTCCGCCGGCGTGAGTCCGGCTTTGACAAGCAGGGCCAACTCGTCGTGCAGGCCGAAGCCGGGGATGACGTAAGGGTTGGCGTCGTCCGTGCCTGCGAGGATTAGGACGCCGGCCCTCTGCATCTCGGCCACGAGGGCGTCGTCCTTACGGATCGTTTCTCTACGCCGCGCGCCTTCGTCCGCCGGCCACGACTCGGCCTCCTTCGTCATCCTCAGCCAACGCTCCCTCCACGAAGGCTTCACGTATTTCAGACGCGGGTCAGCGGCAAGTCTGCTGTCGTCCAAAAGGGCGTAGTTGTGGCGCATGACGAGGGTCGGACATTGCCAGGTCTGATTCTTCTTGAAGAGGGCGAACCACCTTGCGGCGGTTGCGGCGTCGGCTTCGGCGGGAGCCAGGCCGGTCAGATGCTCGATGCTCTTTTGCCCGGCCTGAGACACCTCCTCCGCCGTGACCGAGACGGGCGTGTGCCCCTCGACAGGCAAGCCCACCAGCTTAGCCTCTTCGATCACGGCGAAATAAGCTGCGCGCGAGAGGTTGTCGTGGACTTTGATGAAATCCGCGCCGGCCTGTTTGGCCTTCCTCACCTCTTCGCGCGCCCGCGCTTCGGAAATGTTCGACAGGTCTCCGAAGCCGAGCATCGGGCTCGCGATGACCATGCGCGGCGCCAACAGCGCCCCGCCTTCGGCCTCCCTGCGCCAGGGCTGATACTCCGGCGCGCCCTCCATGATGCGAATTCCCGTCACCCCGTTCGCGACGAACAGCCGGAGGTAAAAATTTTTATCAAAGTCTCCGTCCCCAAGGTGCACGTGCATGTCCCACAGGCCCGGAATCAGATACCTGCCCGCCGCGTTAACGACCTGCGCGCCTCTCGGCACGCGGACTTTCCCCGTCCTGCCGACGGCGGCGATGCGGTCGCCGACGATGACCAGGGTCATATCCGGCTTCGGCTTCGCCCCCGTCATTTCGATCACGGTCGCGTGAGTGAAGACGAGAGGTCGGGGTTGTGCAGCCTGCCCGGCCTGCGCGGCAGACAGCGCGGGCGATAAAGCAATCGACAACAGCGCGAGCGCCCTTACCATCAGGATTCCCTTCCCGCCGGCATCGAGAGCGTGTCAACTTTCTTTGGCGTTGAGCAGCCGCCGCAGCTCCGCGACGCGCGACTCCGGTGCGCCGTAGCGCGCGCGATAGTCTTCGAGGCTGCGGCGGATGGTCTCACACGCGGCGTCGCGGTCGTAGATGTCCGCGATCTCGACGCGGCGAGGGCTTTCCTGCGGCAGTTGCTTGTAGGTGAGGAAGTAGTGTTGCAGACGCTCGACCAGCCCGCGCGGCACCTCCGCGATGTCTTCGATGTGGCCGTAGGCCACGTCCTTTTCAAGCACGGCGATGATCTTGTCGTCGGCCTCGTTGCCGTCAACCATGCGCAGGCCGCCGATGGGCTTGGCGCGCACCATGAAGCTGGCGTGCGCGGCGGGGCGCTCGGTCAGGACGCAGATGTCCATCGGGTCGCCGTCGCCGTGTATCTGCTGCTCGCCGCCGAGGCACTCGCGGCATAGCTCGCCCACGCGGTCGCCGCAGAAGGTCTGCGGGATGAAGCCGTACAGAGTAGGCGGGAACGAAGAGAAGCGCTGCGGGCGGTCGAGCCGCAGATGTCCCGAAGCCTTATCCAGCTCGTACTTGACCGCGTCGGTCGGCACGATCTCGATGTAGGCGTTCACCAACCGGGGCGCGTCTTCGCCCGCCGTGATGCCGTGCCAGGGGTGCGCCTGAAACATCAGCGCGAGCAAACGTTCGAGGCCCTTCTCGTCGTCGGCCATCTCTTCAGAATCCTCCGTCTCGGTCGTGAGCGCTCGGCGCGTGCGGCCCGCTCTCCCGCGCCGTCGCTGCTCTGCTAGAATGCGCTCCGCCTCGTCGGCTCTTCCGAATTATGTACGCGCCGCCGCTCGGCTGTCCACGCGCACGACGCCGCCGAGCCGGCGCTCTCTCGAACTTTCATGTCCGCCACGACGCAAACGAGGACGACGCTTACGGCCGCGACCGCGAGCCGCGCCGTCAGTGTGCGCTGGATCATCGGCGCGCGCGACGACCTCGTCTGGTTCATCGGCTCGGTCGCGGCGAGCTACGCGCTCTTCGCGCTCTACGTCGCCCGTGTAGTGCCGCTCGTGCCGATGGTCGTGGCGTGGGCCGTGCTCGTGGACGCGCCGCACGTCTTCGCGACCTTCTCGCGCACCTACTTCGACCGCGAGGAGCGGCGCGCGCGCGCGCGGCTGCTCTGGTGGTCTCTGCTCTTCTTCGCCGTCGGGCCGGCGGCGGTGCTCGCGGGCCAGGGGTTCGTCTTCTTCTTCCTCGCCGCGCTCTGGGCCTACTACCACCTCGTCAAGCAGCACTACGGCTTCATGGTGCTCTACAAGAAGAAGAACGAAGACCTCGCCCCGGCGGACAACTTCCTCGACCGTGCCTTCCTTCTGCTCGCCTTCACATACCCCTTCGTCGCCTTCGTCGCGCGCGACCCGGAAGCTTTGAAGCACGTGCCCGCGGGGCTTCATTCGTGGCTCGGAGTTCTGGAGAGAGTCGTGCTGGCCGGAGTCGTCGTCGCGGGTGCGGCGTGGCTCGTTCGTCAAGTCCAGCGCGCATGGT
>JALZHC010000180.1:0-2071 GCA_030914105.1 Acidobacteriota bacterium | reverse complement strand
CGCGCTCGACGTGCCGAAGTACCTTCTGCTCGCGGCGGCGATACCGATGCACTGGGTCGTGCTTTTGACGCCGATGCCGCAGAAGCCCGTCGCCATCGTCGCCATGCTGACGATCTATCACAACTTCCAGTACCATCGGCTCGTCTGGTTCCACAACCGCAAGTACGTGCGCGCCGCGGACGGACGCGAGCGCCACGGCGCGGCGGAGTTCATCAGCCGGAGGCTCCTGCATTACGTCCTGCTCGGACTCGTCTTCGGTCTCTGGTACCAACTGCCGCGCCAGTACGTCAACCACGCCGCCGACCAGGAAGACTTCCGCACGCAACTGGCCTCCGGCTTCCTCTGGGGCTACGCGCTGCTGCACTACTTCCTCGACTCAAAAATCTGGCGCGTGCGCCGCGACCCTTCGGTGGGCCGCGCGCTCAGGATGGAATAGGCGGGCGCGGGAGTTTTTAGAACTCGCGTCCTCTTTGATTGGTCTGCCGTTCGGCGTGCCCGAAGGTTCGGGGCGCTCGCCAGCCGCCGCGAAGAGCAAACTCGAAAGGAGCAACGAATCATGGCCGTCATCGCAACGTTCCTGATCTGGGTCGGGACGGAGGCCGCGAAGGCCGGGGGCAAGGCCATCGCCGGGGCCGTCGTGAGCAAGCTGGTTGACATCCCCGTCAACGCGGCCCTCGGCGTCGAAATTCAGGGCATCACGGTCGAGCAGTGGGGCGAGCGCGGCAAGATGGTCGTGCTCGCGGCCTTCACGTTGGGGAAGGCAATGCCGGAGAAGGATTTCGAGACCAAGGTGAAGGAGAGGTTCGGGGAGCTACAGAAGCAGGTTGACGGCCTGAAGCAGGACATCAAGGACTTGCAGAAGGAGGTGGCCGACTTCAAGTGGCAGGTGAAAACTCAGTTCGACAAGGCTGACGAGGAGAAGATTTGGAAGTCGCTGCTCGCCTTAGATAACAAGCTCGACTCCTTCTACGAAGAGATCGGCGAGCTGACGAAGTCGTCCAAGCCGCTCGCGGAGCGCCGCACGACGGCGCTCGACCTGTCACGCAGAATCGTCTCGACGTTGAGGCCGGAGGTGATGAACACGCGCGACGCGTTTCACGGCGGCGTCGTGGAGGACGTGACGGTGCGCGGCTTCCTGGAGATTTGGCAGGGGCAGGCGCTGCGCGACGCCGACCAGGGCTGGAACGGCGAGCGCCTGGCGCGGATTTACACTCTGCTCGAAGCGAAGTTCACGCGCGCCATGCTCGTGCAGATCAGGTGCGCGCGCCTCATGATGGAGGCTTACGAGGCCCTGCACGCCGACGACCCCGCGCAACTGAGCGGCGTGGACTACTTCGCAGAGAAGTTCTACCCCATCCTGAAGTCGGAGGTCGAAGGCTTCCGCCAGATTATCGAGTCGCTGGCCGTCAACCTCATTCCGCTGCCCACGGGCGCGATGCTCCCTTTAAACATCCCCGACGAGATCGCAGGCATGCTCGCGCGCCTCGACATGTTCACGGCGCAGGCTTTGATGGGCAAAACCTCCGACGGCCAAGCGCCCGTCGCGACGGGCCGCCAACTGCCGGGTGTGCCGGCGCTCGCCGGCTGCTGGGGCCGCGTCGTCGTGCCCGGCTCGCGCTGGATACGTCGCGGCAAAGGCTCGAAGGAGGAGGCGCGCGTGACGCTCACGGAGAAGGGCGGGCGGACGGCGACGCTCAAGGGGACTTTGGAGGTGCGCGCCGTCAAGTATCTTCCTTACGAGAACGACAAGAAGGTGATGCTGCACAGGGGCTATCAAATCCAGGTCGGCAGCGACCAGCGCGACATGGACGAGATGCTCGTGGCGCACTTCACGCCGAGCGACGTGCTGCCGCCCGACTTTTCCGGCGAGGTGAGCGTGAAGCTCGAAGACCAGAGCGGCGGCCTGCTGGCGCAGACGCAAGCCTTCATCGTCCCCGCACCCCTGGACGCGGCGGGCCAGAGCTTCGCGCCTTACGGCACTTTCATGATGAGCTTCACGGGCGGCGCGGGGCTGCGCGCCAGATAGGAGGAGACGATGAAATTCACGACGGCCAGCGACAACCGCGCTGGC
>JALZHC010000764.1 GCA_030914105.1 Acidobacteriota bacterium | reverse complement strand
GACCTCTCGCCCGCGTCTTTGCTGCGCGCGGCTGAGACGGCGGCGTGGAACCTGAAGTGGAGTGTGCTGCCCGCGTCGTTTGCGCTCGCCTTCCTGTGCGCCGGCTTGCGTGCGAGAATGCGCCGCGCGCCCGCGCGCTTCGCCGGTCACCGTCTGGCGCGCGCCGGTCTGGCTGCGACTTTAATCTTCGCCTTCGCGCTCCCGGCGCTCGTCGTTGTAACCGTCCCCGAACGACTGCGCATGCGGGAGCTTGCGAGACGCGCGGGCGAGAACGCCCTGCTCTACTCGACAGACCTCGCGCTCGCGCGCTACCGTCGGCGCTTCGGCACGTACCCGGCCACGCTCGAAGACCTGCGCCGTCTCGAAGACCCTGACGGCTCAATCGCGCGCCTGCTCGCCTCGGTCGGCGCGGGCGAGTACAGGCCGGAGACAGACCTCGCCTCGCTCTCCGCGGGCCGCGCCCGGACAGGGCAACGCCGACGCCGTGGCCGCGCCGCCGCCGACGACATGCAGGGCGGCGGCATCGTGCTCACGAACTACGAGCTGGCGCTTCCGGGCAGGGACGGCCTCCTCGGAACCGAAGACGACCTGCGCATACGCGACGGCCTCATCCTCGACGCGCCGCCCGCCGCGGCGTCGAAAGGGACGGCCACGCAATCAGCCGCCGGCGCGCGCGCACACTGAATTTGAAGGTGAATGGTCAATGGTAAATAGTGAATGGTAGTTGCATGCTGCTCAGACCCGTGTGATTACGGATGAAGCCGATGAGCAATGCGCGAATGCTATTCACCATTCACCATCTACCATTCACCATTCACTAGATTATGGGAATCATCAACCTCTTCAGACGGAAGAAGGCGGACGACGAGGGCGCGCGCCGCGCCGCGCTTTTGCGCGCCGGGCGCATCACCGAAGGCTCGATCTTCGACATCATCACGGACGACGCCGGCACGATCACGCAGGTCTTCTACAACTACGAGATCAACGGCGTCGAGTACGAGTCGTCGCAACTGCTCGACCCAGACCAGCAACAGCGCTCCGCAGACTACTTCCCCGGCGCGCGCGTCACCGTCCGCTTCAACCCGCGCCAGCCCGGCAACTCGGTAGTTGTCTGAAGTCGAAGGCGGAGTGATGAGTGATGAGTGATAAGTGATAAGTAAAAGCTGCCGAATTTTCTTATCACTCATCACTGATCACTCATCACTCTCAACGTTTCTATGTTCAAGAAGATTCTCATCGCCAACCGCGGCGAGATCGCCGTGCGCGTCATACGCGCGTGCCGCGAGATGGACATCTCGCCCGTGGCCGTCTACTCGGAGGCCGACGCGGAGGCTTTGCACGTGCGCCTCGCCGACGAGGCTTACCTGCTCGGCCCCGCGCCGTCGGTCGAGAGCTATTTGAGAATTGAACGCGTCGTCGCCGTTGCGCGCGCGTGCGGCGCGGAGGCAGTCCACCCCGGCTACGGCTTCCTCGCCGAGAACGCGGAGTTCGCGCGCGCGGTCAACGAGGCGGGGCTGGTCTTCATCGGCCCTTCGCCCGAAGCGATGGAGCTGATGGGGTCGAAGACGAGCGCGCGCCGCGCCGCCGCCGAGGCCGGAGCGCCCGTCGTGCCCGGCACAAACGAGGCGCTCGCCTCAATCGAGGAGGCGCGCGAGACGGCGCGCACGGTCGGCTACCCCATCATGCTTAAGGCCGCGGCGGGCGGCGGCGGCAAGGGTATGCGCCTCGTCGCTTCGGAAGAAGAGTTGCCGTCGGCCTTCGAGACGGCGCGCTCCGAAGCGGCTTCGGCCTTCGGCGACCCCTCTGTCTACATCGAGCGCGCCGTCGAGCGCCCGCGCCACATCGAGATTCAGGTCTTCGCCGACGCGCAAGGGCACTTCGTACACCTCGGCGAGCGCGAGTGCTCGATTCAGCGCCGCCATCAGAAGGTCATCGAAGAATGTCCCTCGCCGATTAATGACGCCTCTTTGCGCGAGGCGATGGGCGCGGCGGCCATCTCGATTGCGCGCGCGGCCTCTTACGTCGGCGCGGGCACGGTCGAGTTCCTCGTCTCAGACGTGACGCGCGAGTTCTTCTTCCTTGAGATGAACACGCGTTTGCAGGTCGAGCACCCCGTGACGGAACTCGTCACCGGCCTCGACCTCGTGCGCGAGCAGATAGGCGTCGCGGCGGGCCTGCCGCTCTCCTTTACGCAAGAGGACGTACGCTGGACGGGCCACGCCGTCGAGTGCCGCGTCTACGCCGAAGACCCCGAGCAGAACTTCATGCCGAGCCCGGGGCGCATCACGCGCCTGCGCGTGCCCGCGGGCCCCGGCGTGCGCGACGACGGCGGCGTCTACGAGGGCGCGGAGGTCTCCATCTACTACGACCCGATGATCTCGAAGCTCGCCACCTGGGGGCGCACGCGCCTCGAAGCCATCGAGCGCATGCGCCGCGCGCTCGACGAGTATACGGTCGGCGGCATCAAGACCACGCTCCCCTTCTTCCGCGAAGTCATGCGCGACGAGGAGTTCGTCGCCGGCCGCCTCGACACGGGCTTCATCCCGCGCTTCAACGAGCGGCGCGCGGCCGCGACGACGAACGCCCCCGAGCCGCCTCCGGAAGAGACCGCGCGCCGCGACATGGCCGCCGTCGCCGCCGCCCTCGCCTACGCCGAACCGGCGCGCAACGGCTCTCAACCACCGCCCGCGCCGCCGAGCCGCTGGAAGACGGCCGGACGCGCCGCGCTTCATCAGTCGCGGATTTAACAAACCGTGGAGGCCGCTCCCA
>JALZHC010000763.1 GCA_030914105.1 Acidobacteriota bacterium | reverse complement strand
TCGTTACGCGTCTGGACCAGGCCGAGAACGGCGGGGCCGCGGTTCTCTTCAACGAAGACGGGCGCAGCATCGGGGCCGTCAGGTTCCGCTTCGTCCGAAGCGGCCAGAGCGCGGGCGGCGCGGTCTCAGGCTTCTTCAAGATTGACGGGGTCGTCGGCGCGAGCTGCCGCCCCGTCGAAGACTACTCGAACACCAGCGGGGCGCAGAAGGACACGCTGGCTAACTACGACTACCTCGACGTGCTGCTCGACGGGCGGCACTACACCCTTCGCCTCGGCTACACGGACAAGGGCAACGTCGAAGCCTACTTCGGCCCGAGGCCAAGCTAACAATTTCGCCGACCCCGGCGAGCCGGGAAAGAACAGATGCCGGAACCGACAACCAGACTCGCGCGCCGACGCACGGCCCGACTCGCCGTGCTGCTCTTACTCCTCTTCGCCAACGCGCCGCGGCTCCTCGCGCAGACGCTCGAAGAGCGTCTCAAAGAGATTGACGAGTATGCGGCCAGGGCCGGCCAGGAATGGAAAGTGCCCGGCTTCGCCTTGGCGATTGTGAAGGATGACCGTGTCGTCTTCGCCAGGGGCTACGGCGTGCGCGAGCTTGGCAAGCCAGACCCTGTGGACAAGGACACGCTCTTCGCCATCGCCTCGAACACCAAGGCGTTTACCGCCGCCGCGCTCGCCACGCTCGTCGACGAGGGCAAACTCAACTGGGACGACCCCGTCACGAAGTACCTGCCCTGGTTCCAGCTCTCCGACCCCTACGTCACGCGCGAGATGACCGTGCGCGACCTCGTCAGCCACCGCAGCGGCCTCGCCACCTTCGGCGGCGACCTCCTCTGGTACGAGACCACGTACCCGCGCGAAGAGATCATCCGACGCATCCGCTACCTCAAACCCGTCTACGGCTTCCGCGCGCACTACGGCTACCAGAACATCATGTTCCTCACCGCCGGCGAGATCATCCCCGCCGTGACGGGCAAGAGTTGGGACGACTACGTGCGCGAAAAATTTTTCGCGCCGCTCGGCATGACGCGCACGACGACGAGCTACCGTCAGCTCTTGCAGACGCCGAACGTCGCCACGCCGCACAACGAGTTCGAGGGGCGCGTGCGCGTCATCCGCTACATCAGCGCCGACTCTGCCGGCGGCGCGGCGGCCATCAACTCCTCCGTCGCAGATATGGCGCAGTGGATTCGCTTGCAGTTGGGGCGCGGCACGTTCGAGGGCAAGCGCTTCTTCAGCGCCGACCGCTCGCGCGAGATGTGGACGCCGAACACAATCGTCTCCGGCGTCAGCGAGGCGGCAGAGAAGTTCAACCCGACCGTCCATTTTAACCTCTACGGCATGGGCTGGTTTTTGAGCGACTACCGCGGGCGCAAGGTCGTCACGCACAGCGGCGGACTCGACGGCATGACCTCGCGCGTCGCCCTGATGCCGGAAGAGAACCTCGGCGTCGTCATCCTCACCAACAGCGAGACGCCGCTTCAGAGTTTCCTCTGGTACAAAGTCTTCGACGAATTCCTGGGCGGCCAGCAGCGCGACTGGAGCGCCGACTACATGGCGCGCGCGAAGGCCGCCAAAGAGCGCGCCGACGCCGAGGCGAAGAAGGTTGAGGAGGCGCGCGTGCCGAATACGAAGCCTTCGCTCCCGCTCAGCTCTTACGCCGGAACCTACACCGGCGCGATGTACGGCGACGCGCAGGTGACGGAAGAGAACGGCCATCTCGTCGTGCGCCTCCTGCCCGCGCCCGACTTCGTCGGCGACCTCGAGCACTGGCACTTCGACACCTTCCGCATCAAGTGGCGCGACCGGGTCGTCTATCCCTTCCCGCGCGGCTTCGTCACCTTCACGCTCGACGCGCAGGGCCGCCCCGACCAGTTGAAGATCGACGTGCCCAACCCCGACTTCGACTTCAAAGAGCTTGAGCTGCGCCGCGCGCCCGACAAGAAACAATAACGGAGAACCCCATGACCAGACATCACAGATTCGCTCTCGTCGCAGTCGCCCTGCTGTCCGTCTGCGCCCTGCTCGCCGCGCCGCACCTCGCGCCTTCGGCCGCGAAGGCACAAAGGCTCAGCCCGCCGCGGCAACTTCTCTTCGACATCTACAAAGAATTAGTCGAGACGAACACGACCGACTCGGTGGGCAACACGACGGAGGCTGCGGAGAAGGTCGCGGCGCGTCTGCGCGCGGCCGGGTTCGCGGACGGTGACGTGCAGGTACTCGTCCACCCCGGCAACGCGCGCAAAGGCAACGTCGTCGCGCGCCTGCGCGGGACGGGCGCGGGGCGTCCCATACTTCTTCTCGCGCACCTCGACGTGGTCGAGGCGAAGAAGGAGGACTGGTCGGCAGACCTCGACCCCTTCAAGCTCACCGAGCGCGACGGCTACTTCTACGGGCGCGGCTCGATTGACGACAAGGCGATGGCCTCGATCTTCGTCGCCAACCTCATCAGGTATAAGCAGGAGGGCTTCAGGCCCGACCGCGACATCATCGTCGCGCTCACCGCCGACGAGGAGGGCGGGGGCTATAACGGCGCTTCGTGGCTCGTCGCCAACCACCGCGACCTCGTGGACGCGGAGTTTGGCCTCAACGAGGGCGGCGGCGGGCGCGAGCGCGCCGGAAAGCCTCTCTTCAACGGCGTTCAGACGGCCGAGAAGATGTCGCGCAACTTCACGCTCGAAGTCAAAAACAAGGGCGGCCACAGCTCCCTGCCCGTCAAGGACAACGCCATCTACACGCTCGCCGCGGGGCTCGAACGCCTTTCG
>JALZHC010000762.1 GCA_030914105.1 Acidobacteriota bacterium | reverse complement strand
CGAGCGCAGCGTGCGCGACTACGCGCGCGGCCAGCTCTTCTACGAGAAACGGTTTGCCACGCCGCGGCTCGTCGCGCACTACTACGCCGTCAGCCACCTGCCCGGCGCGCAGCACGCCGCCACGGCCTTCCTCTCCGGCTACCTCAACACGGACATCCGCGAGCCTTTCGCACGCCTGCGCCAGCCCGTCACGCTCGTCTGGGGCAAGCAGGACACGGCCAACCCCATCGAGCAGGCCGGCCAGCTCCTCAGCCTCAACCCGCGCGCGCGTCTCGAAGTCTTCGACCGCTGCCGCCAGATGCCGCAGGAAGAACACGCCGAACGCTTCAACTCTCTTCTGCGCGAGGCCGCGCGCGAGTCCTGAACGGCACGTTTCTCCGCCCCGCCCCTTCCCTCTCGAAGTTGAACGCCCTCCGCGCCGGCTGTAAACTTCCTTCCGCCCTTCTTACCGCCGGAGGATTTAAGAGTAGCCGGCCACGACTGAACAACTGTTGAGACAAAAACGGGAGGAGAAGGAATCCGATGTCAAAGAGAGGTAGAGGTCTTGTCGTCCCCGCCCTGCTTTTGGCCGCCTTCGTGCTGGGCTGCAACTTTTCGGGTAACCTGAACACGAGCCAGCCGGCCCGTCCCGGCAACGCGAACTCGTCCGCCGCCAACTCGAACGCGAACGCCGCCGGGGCGAACTCGAACTCGTCGTCCGCAGAGGCGGACGAGGACGGCGTGATCACTTCGGGCACGGGCACGGAGAAGGAGAAGCCCTCGGCAGGCAAGGCGAACGTGCAGGGCAAGGTCTTCTTCAACTCGCAGCCGGCGGCCGGGATTAAGGTGAAGCTGTGCGAGAAGTTCAACCAGTACTTCGGCGGGTGCGGCGGCAAGACCTACACGGCCCAGACGGACAGCGCGGGCGAGTATTTAATCAAAGACGTGCCGCCCGGCACCTACGAGGGGCTGCTCGCCTACGTCTTCAACACGAACTACTACGTCTTCGCCACTTCGGGCTACATCAACTCGGCCAAGTACAAGATCGAGGCCGACAAGACCTTCTTCGCGCCCGACTCGAACCTCTTCAAGAGCGACCTCAAGCTGCTGAGTCCGAAGGCCGGCTCGAAGATCGGCGCGGACAACATCGAGGTCAAGTGGATGGATTACCCCGACGCCGCCTACTACAAGCTCAGCATCTACGCCGACACCTCGACGAGCGCGCAGCCCAATTACGACTACATCAACAAGCGCGTTGACGGCACCTCCTTCACACTCGACAAGCCGCTCGTGCCCGGCACCTACACCTGCAAGGTTTCGGCCTATAACGACAAGGACGTTAAGCTCGCCGAAGGCCCGGACGACGTGAAGTTCACAGTGATAGGCGGGGCCGCCCCTCAATCTACAAACTCGAACAAGTGAAAGCGGCCCGCCATGTATCCCGTTCCATTCAGAGGTGGGCTTCGGCCCGCCTCTGAACGGACGGAGTGAATTGCTCCGCCTCACGAATAAATGTTCATCGGGCGCGTGAGCAGCGCGACGGGGTCGTGGACGTTGAGGGCCTCGCGGACGTAGAAGGCTTCGCCGGCGGCCACTCCGATGAGCGAGCCGACGTAGCGCCAGCGGTGTTCGAGCTGTTCGAGGAAGTTCTTCTCGCTGATGCGCGTGACGGGGTCGTTGGAGGCGGGGTCGTAGAACTGCGAGCGGTGCGCGCGGATGGCGCGCAGCTTCTCCTCGATGTGGTCGGAGATGTCCACGATGAAGGAGGGCACGACGAGGCGCGAGTAGGCCGAGTGCGCGAGCGCGGGCATGGGGACTGCGCCCTGACCGGCCTCCTCGTCGTAGCGGCGCATGGAGGCGAGGCGCGCGGCCTCGCGGACGATGCGCGCGGTGTTGGCGTGATCCGGGTGCGGGTCGTCCCAGTGCGCGGTGAGGATGACTTTCGGTTTGTAAGTCCTGACGACGCGGACGAGTGCGGTGCGCGCCGACTCCGTGACCCAGACGTGGCCGTCGGGCTGTTCGAGGTTCAGGCGCACGTCGAGGCCCATGATGCGCGCAGCCTCGCGCGCTTCCTCCGCCCTGACTTCCGGGGTGCCGCGCGTGCCCATCTCGCCGCGCGTCATGTCGAGGACGCCCGTGCGGTAGCCGAGCGACTTCATCTTGAGGAGCGTGCCGGCGGCGGTCAGCTCCGCGTCGTCCGGGTGCGAGAAGACGGCCAGCACGTCCAGCTCTAAAGCTTCCACGCTTAGGTTCTCTACTTCTGCCATAGGCGGATTTTACAACGCCCCGGCGTCGGGCGCAGCCCGGTTCGAGCCGGCGGCGCAGCCGAAGTTGAAGCGGCAGCGCACGCCCTGCTCCTTGCCCGTGTCGTAGATGAGTGCGAGGTTGTTGACCGTCAGCTCCCAGTGGAAGTTGCGCTGGCTGAGGACGCGGACGATCTCGGCCAGCTTGTCCGGGTCGATGTCGCCGTGCGCGAGCGTGATGTGTGGAACCCACTCGTCGGGGCTGTAGTAGTGCGCGACCGCGCCGGGAACCGTCTGCGCGACGCCGCGCCAGACCTCTTCGTGCAGGCGCGAGAGCGCGGGGCTGCGGATGACGGGGATGTAGAGGATTGGGCTTGAGACGGTGAAGACGCCGAGGCCCGCGGTTCGGATGCGGAAGGGCTGCGTGCGCGCGGCCAGCTCGCGCAGGGCCTTCTCACACGCCGCGTCGTCGTACTGCTCCGCGACCTGGAAGGAGAAGTGCGGGTAGGCGACGACGTACATGCCGCGCACGTCGAACTTCTGCCCCA
>JALZHC010000179.1 GCA_030914105.1 Acidobacteriota bacterium | reverse complement strand
GGCCACGCTCGAAGCCGCATGGTTCGCAGACTACAGGCGGCAGAAGGTTCTGGCGCGCACAGCCGCGCGCGAGGAGGTGGGCGGCGAGCCGGCCTACCTCGTCGAGTTCACGACGCGCGCTGGCGCGCGCCTGCGCTACTGGTTCGGCGCGACGAGCAAGCTCTTGTTGCAGATGTCGGACGAGGCGCGCGCCCTGCGCGTGCGCTACCTGGACTGGCGCGCGCAGGCCGGAAGCCCTCTGCTCACGGAGCCGCACCGGCTCGAAGTCTCGCGCGGGCCGGACGCGCCGCTCACGCTCACCTTGCGAGAGGCGCGTTACAACACGAACCTCGCCGACTCGCTCTTCGAGCCGCCGTCCGACTCTTCGCTCGACATCCCGGCGCTGCTGCGCGAGCTGGCGAAGAATCAGGACGAGGACGACAAGCGCATCAACGACTACACCTTCACGCAGAAGATCACGGAGCGCGAGCTGAACGACCGGGGCGAGCTGAAGAAGGAGAAGGTCTCGGTCTACGAGGTCTACCCCGTGGCGGACTACGGCTGGGTGCGCAAGCTGGTGAGCGAGAACGGCGCGGCGCTCGCGCCGGAGCGCGCTGCGAAGGAGGAGAAGCGCGTCGGCGAGGAGCTGGAGAAGGCCGTGCGCGAGGCCCCGAAGATGAAGGAGAAGCGCGAGCGTGCGCGCGCCGAGATGCGGAAGAAGCAGCGCGCGAAGAGCGGCGGCAAGGGCGGCGAAGGCGGCGACGATGACGACCCGGACGTGGGAATCTCGACCTTCCTGCGCGCCGCGGAGTTCGTCTCGCCCCGACGCGAGCGGCTCGGCGGCCACGACGTGATCGTCTTCGACTTCCGCCCGCGCGCGGGATTCAAGCCCTCGACGCAGGCCGAAAGCATCGTCTCGAAGCTGAGCGGCGTCATCTGGGTTGACCCCGCGCAGCGTCAGGTCGTGCGCCTCGAAGCGCGGCTGGTTGACACCTTCAAGGTCGGCGGCGGCCTCCTCGCCTCGCTCAAGTCCGGCTCGGCCTTCGTCTTCGAGCAGACGCAACTGCCCGACGGCGTCTGGCTGCCGCGCTTCGCGCAGATCAACATGTCCGCGCGCATCCTCCTCTTCGCCGGCATGAGCGTCAACGAAACCGAAGAGTATAGCGACTACAAACGCTTCAGCACGAAGAGCGGCGAGGACAAGCTCGACGCGCCGAAGGAAAAATCGGACGCGCCGAAGGAGAAGCCGCCGGAGAAGCCTTAGAGGCTTTGGCTTCGCGCGCCGTCGCCGGAAGCCGCGCGGGAATTGATGAAGAGAGACGGCCACACGCACGCCCGCGTCGGCTTGTTTGAACGAGAGGTGAGCGCGTCTGTACCGAAGGGTACAGACGCTTCGCCCGCATGTGCTAAAATGAGTTTCAGAAATCGCGACGATAATTCAAGGCGACGGGTCGGGCCGGGCTAAAACTGCTCGGCAGAGGCGCGCGTCCTGTTCGTCAAAGTCTGCTTCCCCCTTTTGAGAGCGGCTTCGCAGCCGGACGCTTTCAGCGTGCAAGGGGGAGTGATGCAGTCTGGGACAGACGCACGCGGTCGTCTATTCAGGGAAGCGAGCAAGCCGAGGCGAGTCGCACGCGGCCTCGGCCTGCCGCTCGAAGATGTGAAAGGGATGAGACCTTGTTTCCGACGAAGGTCTCATCCCTTTTCTTTTCAGAAGCGTCGGAGCGAGACGGACGCAAGCAATCATTAAACGGGGGTGAGACGATGGCGACCGGAACGAAGAGACAGAAGCAAGGCGCAGAGGGGCAGGGCGAGAGTTTAGAGAGTGCGCCGCGGCCTTCGCAGACCGACGGCGGGCAGGGCGGAACGTTTGCGCAGAGCGGGCAGGACAGGAGCAGCCTGGAACAGGACGGACAGCGGGGCGGGCTGATGAGCATGAACGAGGAGCAGTTGGCGCGCGGCCTCGGCTGGTTCAGTCTGGGCCTGGGACTGGCGGAGGTTCTGTCGCCGCGCGGGGTGGCGAAGGTCGCAGGGCTTGAGGGGCGCAACCCCGACCTCATACGCCTCTTCGGCCTGCGCGAGATTGCGAGCGGCGTCGCCATCCTGATGCGGAAGAGACCGGCGGCGGCGGTCTGGTCGCGCGTGGCGGGCGACGCCTTAGACCTCGCGTGCCTCGGCGCGTCCTTCGCCTCGCCGCGTTCGAGCAAGGGCCGGCTCGCGTTCGCGACGGCGAACGTGCTCGCCGTCACGGCGCTCGACGTGATCTGCGCGCAGCAGCTCAGCAGCGGCGACGAGACGACGGGAGGCGCGATTCGCGTAAGCAAGAGCATCGTCGTCAACAGCTCGCCCGAAGAGCTTTACCAGTTCTGGCACGACTTCGAGAACCTGCCGCGCTTCATGAAGCATCTGGAGTCTGTCACCGAGACGGGCGCGGGCCGCTCGCACTGGAAGGCGAAAGCGCCCGCGGGTTCGACGGTCGAGTGGGACGCGGAAATCACGGACGACCGCCCCGGAGAATTGATCGCGTGGCGCTCGCTCGAAGGCGCGGACGTTTACAACAAAGGCTCCGTCAGGTTCGAGCGCGCGCCGGGCGGACGCGGCACAATCGTTAGCGTCGAGATTGACTACACGCCGCCGGGCGGTGTCGTCGGCGCGGCGGTCGCCAAGCTCTTCGGCGAAGAGCCGGCGCAGCAGGTCGGCGACGATCTGCGCCGCTTCAAGCAGGTCATCGAGACCGGCGAGGTGATCGTCTCCGACGGCACGGTCTTCGACAACGGCCTTCTGACGCAGCGACCCGCACAGCCCATTGACTAGGATTGCGGAGCGGCGGAATTAAAGGATTGATTCATCGGTTCATTGATTCAATGACTAAATGAATCAATGAACCAATCCTTTCATTCCGCAATCGAAAAGGGGGAGTGATGAAAGCAAACTGTTGGTACGGCAAAAAGGACGTGCGGGTCGTTGACGTGCCCGACCCGAAAATTCTGAACCGGCGCGATGCCATCATCAAGATTACTTCGACGGCCATCTGCGGCTCCGACCTGCACCTCTACAACGGCTTCATGCCGACGATGGAGAAGGGCGACATCCTCGGCCACGAGTTCATGGGCGAGGTCGTCGAGGTCGGCCCCGACGTGAAGAACCTTCGGGCGGGCGACCGCGTCGTCACGGCCTTTCCAATCGCCTGCGGCAAGTGCTTCTTCTGCGAGCGCGAGATGTTTAGCCTGTGCGAGAACTCGAACCCGAATGCCTGGATGGCCGAGAAGATGTTCGGCCACAGCCCTTGCGGCATCTTCGGCTACTCGCACCTCACGGGCGGCTTCGCCGGAGGCCAGGCCGAGTACGCGCGCGTACCCTTCGCAGATGTGGGCACGCTCAAAGTGCCCGAAGGGATGGACGACGAGAAGGTTCTGTTCCTCTCCGACATCTTCCCGACCGGCTACATGGGCGCGGAGATGTGCGACATCAAGCCCGGCGACACCGTCGCCGTCTGGGGCTGCGGCCCCGTCGGCCAGTTCGCGATGGCGAGCGCGCGCCTGCTCGGAGCGGAGCGCGTCGTCGGCATTGACCGCTTCCCCGCGCGGCTTGAGCTGGCACTCGACGGGGCGAAGGCCGACGAAGTAATCAACTACGAGGAGCAGAACACCTACGAGGCGTTGATGGAGTTGACGGGCGGGCGCGGCCCAGACGCTTGCATCGACGCCGTCGGCCTCGAAGCGCACGGTGGCCACGGCCTCGTCTACGCCTACGACCGCGCCAAGCAGGCTCTGATGTCCGAGACCGACCGGCCCATCGCCCTGCGCGAGGCGATCATGTGTTGCCGCAACGGCGGCACGGTCTCTGTGATCGGCGTCTACGGCGGGCTGATAGACAAGTTCCCGATGGGGTCGTTTATGAACCGTTCCCTGACGATGAAGACCGGCCAGTGCCACGTCCAGCGCTACATGAAACCTCTGCTCGAAAGAATCCAGAACGGCGAGATTGACCCCTCGTTCGTCATCACCCACCGCATGCGCCTCGAAGACGCGCCCGAAGGCTTCGACCTGTTTGTGAACAAGGAGGACGACTGCATCAAGGTCGTTTTGAAGCCCTGAGAGAGAGCGTTTGAAAAAGTCCCGCTGCCTTGGAGGGACGGCTAAACAGGGTTGCTCTCATCCTCAGCCGTCCCTCCGGGACTTCTTTTTTTCTTCCGGCTTGTCTACATCAAGGTGGTGCCAAAGAGCTTAGCCTTCCCTGTCAACGTTTTTGTCAACGGCCTCCCGCTTGAACGCATTGCCGGACAGCCTCATAATCATCGCGCAAACGTTATGAGCGATGAACTCACACAGCAACTGCCGAACGACCTCCTGAGGCAGATTCTCGCTCGCCTCGACTCGATGGACGCTCGCTTCGACAGAGTGGAGCAGCGTCTTGATAGAATGGAGACGCGGCTCGACTCGATGGAGCATCGACTCGACTCGATGGACACGCGCCTCACCGCGCTGGAAGAGAACGTTGACCGCCGCTTGCAGGAGACGCGGCCCATCTGGGAAGCCGTGCTGGAGCAGTTGAAAGAGGTCAACGCACGTTTGGACAGGACGGAGACGCGGCTCGACAGGATTGAGAAGGAGTTCATCGCAATGCGGCGCTGGGCCCGCTATACATTCGCCGAGATGAGCATAGAGCATGGTAATCTCGAAGAGCGCGTTGATAAAATCGAGGAGCAACTCACATCAACGGAAACGCCCGCGACCTAGCACGCGGCCCGCTGGTTCTTCACCCAGAGAGAACATAGAATGAAGGCTCTCGAACCCGCTCCGAGGTCGTGTCGGGTGCGTGTCGGGGCGTTTGTGTTCAGCGGCAAAGCTCCGGTCTGTATTCAGCAGGAGCGAAGTTTTCGGAAGGCATGAAGGAAGTCGTAGTCATCGGCGGCGGACTCGCGGGCGCGGAGGCCGCGTGGCAGGCCGCGCAAGGCGGCGCGAGCGTGAGGCTCTGCGAGATGCGCCCCGTGCGCGCCACGCCCGCGCACCGGACGGATCGTTTGGCCGAGATCGTCTGCTCAAACTCTCTGAAGTCGGACGAGCCGGGCACGGCCCCTTACCTTTTGAAGGAAGAGCTGCGGCGCGCAGGCTCCGTCGTCCTCGACGCGGCGGGTAGGACGCGCGTGCCCGCGGGAGCGGCGCTCGCCGTCGACCGTCACAAGTTCGCCGAACTCATCACGGAGCGCGTCGGCTCGCACCCAAACATCACGCTCGTCCGCGAGGAAGTGACGCGCGTCCCCGAAGACGCCTTCACGATCATCGCCGCCGGGCCGCTCTGCTCCGACGCTTTGGCCGAGGAGATCGCGCGCCTGACCAATGGCACGGGCCTCTACTTCTACGACGCCATCTCGCCCATCGTCGCGGCGGATTCGGTCAACACCGAGGTCGCCTTCCGCGCCGCGCGCTACGGCAAGGGCGGCGACGACTACCTCAACTGCCCGATGGACGAGGAGGAGTACGCGCGCTTCTACGACGCGCTCGTCTCGGCGCAGAGCGTGCCCCTCCAGCGCTTCGAGGAGACGCGCTGGTTCGAGGCGTGCCTGCCGATTGAAGAATTGGCGCGGCGCGGGCGAGACACCTTACGCTTCGGGCCGATGAAGCCGGTGGGTTTGAGAGACCCGCGCACCGGAAGAGAGCCTTACGCCGCCGTCCAGCTCCGCCAGGAGAATTTGATGGCCGACGCCTACAACCTCGTCGGCTTCCAGAATCATCTACGTTACGGCGAGCAGGCGCGCGTGCTCCGCCTGATTCCCGGCTTAGAGCAGGCGGAGTTCTTGCAGTTCGGACAGATTCACCGCAACACGTACATCAACGCGCCGCGCGTGCTCGCGCCGACCTTGCAGATGCGCGAGCGCGCTGAGGTCTTCTTCGCGGGACAGATCAGCGGGGTCGAGGGCTACGTCGAGTCCGTGGCGACGGGCTGGCTCGCGGGCCTCAACGCTGCCCGGCTCGCGCGCGGACTCGCGCCGGTCGAAGCGCCGAGGCCGACCGCGACCGGCGCGCTCGCGCGCTACGTCTCCGGCGCGGACGCGCGGAACTATCAGCCGGTCAACATCACCTTCGCGCTGCTTGAGCCTCTGGCCGAAGACGAGCGGCGCAGGTTTAAAAGGAAGCGCGAGCGCCACGCGCGGCAGGTCGAACTCGCACTCAGGGAATGGGACGCTTGGCTGCAAACGATTCAAGGCGGGGAGAGCGCGCCGCGCGCGGCGACGAAATAACGGCGGGACGAGCGAAGCTCACTTCGGCGCTCACGCGGCGAGCCAAGCTTTCTTCGGCTGTCGAGGGACGAGCGAAGCTCGCCGCGCTCCTCTGCGCGCTGGCGCTGCTCGTTTCGGCATCGCTGAGCCTGCGCGCGCAGTCGGGCCGCAAGTCCTCGCCGCCCGCGGCGCAGGGGCGCGGCGTGCCGACGCCGACGCCAACCCCCGTCCTTAATCAACTCGGCCCGATAGCCGAGCCGCCCCCGCCGAAAGACAGAAGCGCACATCCAGCCCGCCCGAACCCGAACGGCAACCCGACGCCTGAGGATTCGCCGCAGGGCGCGCGGACGGGGGACGCAAAATCCGCCGGCGCGAAGTCGGGCGCGGAAGAGGTCGGCGACGAAGAGGTCGTGCGCGTCAGCACGAACCTCGTGCCCGTGCCCGCGTCGGTCGTGGACGCGCGCGGCCACGCCGTCACCGATTTGAAGGCGGAGGACTTCGAGCTGCGCGTGGACGGGCAGTTGAAGCCGGTCGGCGAGATCAGCCGCTCGGAGACGCCCGTGAGCATCGCGCTCCTCTTCGACAACAGCTCCAGCCTCAACGAGGCGCGCGAGTTCGAGAAGAAGGCGGCTGTTCGTTTCCTCCGCTCGGTCGTGCGCTCAAGAGACCG
>JALZHC010000761.1 GCA_030914105.1 Acidobacteriota bacterium | reverse complement strand
GGGTTGAGCTGTTATGACTCTCTGCGCCCCCTCTGCGAACTCTGCGCCTGCGGCGTTGAGTCTTACACGCTTTATGACCAAGGTTGAATAGTCCCTGACCGCGCAGACAACAGGCTCGACCCGACTCGTGCGCGCGGCGGAAGCTTGCGGGCTGCGGAGTCGGTCGTGCACAATGCGTGTCCGCAAGTCCCCGAAACAGATTCAGACGTTTGAGGAGGGAATCGTGAAAACGTTTATCGCCGCGCTGGCCGCCTGCCTGCTTTTGACCTTCTCCGCGCCGGCCTCCGCGCAGACGCGCTCGCGTCGCAGCGCGCCGCAGCGCCGCCGCACCACGCCCGCGAAGCCCGCGGGCCTCGATGCCACGCGCTTCAACGCGCAGCGCATCGAACTCGCCGGCCTCTCGAAAGACCTGACGCGCTTCCTCTACCTCTACGGTCGGCTCTCGAAAGACCTGGAGCTGACCGCCGCGCAGACAGGCTCAGCCGACGCGGCCAACAAGACGAAGGCCGGACTGATTGACAGCGTCAACGCCATGCGCGACCGCCTCAACCAGCTCGAAAGCCACTTCCGCTTCGCGCAGGGCCTCGAACAACAGTACCAGATGCTCCAGGGCGTCTCCACGCGCGCCGACCAGGCCGCGCAGGCCGTCAACGCCAACCAGTACGACCGCGCGGGCCGCACCCTCCTCGACATCGCCACGCAGTTGACCGACGTGCTTCTGGAAATGCAGTAAGGGTAAAGGGGAAGGGGTAAGGGGGAAAGGGTAAAGGGGCGCTTGCGCGAGTCCCCTTGCCCTTTCCCCCTTTCCCTTTACCCCTTCTTGTAGTAGCCCTGCCGCGCACGTATGTGGAAGTCGGCGGGGCGGAAGAAGATTCGGGTTTGAGTACGCGGCACCCCGAATGTTCCTTCGCCCCTCCGGGGCTTCATCTTTTATCTCGGCCTCATGTCCTTATGTCCTTCCAGACCTGACGGCTAAGATTCTGAGGCTCAGGCGTGAAGCGTCGAGCATCGAAGGTGAAACCCGCGGCCCTGCCGGTACAGCTTAGAGAATCAGCACTGATGCCCGGAACTCCGCCGACGGTCTTACAGACTTTATCGCCGGTACTCAGAAGACCGTTGGCGAAGCTCCCGGCATCAACGCTGAAACTCGGAGTAACGGCGTTAATGTCCTGAGCGCCAAAGTTGATACTTCGAGTATGGCCGGTGGTATTCAAAGCATCAACGGCGAAGCTCGGAGCGATAACTTTCATCCGCGCAAATCCGGCGAACACGCGGGTTACGCCGCAAGGAGGCGTTTCCTCCGGGAATTACCTGTCCATGGTTCAGGCTTTAGGCGTCGGCGTTTCTTTAGGCTTGCCGGCTTTCTGGAAACGCTCGCCCAACTGGTCGGCCAGGGGTTTCAGGCCGGGGGTGGTCTTGGAGGCTTCTTTGACGTAGTTATAGACCTGCGTGGCCTGCCGCATCGCCTCGCCGCCGACCGCGAGGCGCGTGTCGTCTATCTGGGAGGCGACGGAGGAGGCGAGCGTGCCGAGTTCGGTCAGGGCGGCGAAGAGTTCCACATCGTTCTGAAACTCCTGCGTGCTGAAGCTTGCCGGAAAGATGTTGGGGTTGTTCTTCGCGACAGCCGACGCATTCTGAACGAAGGAGACGCGGTCGGGGCCGGTCTTGAAGATGGCCTTGCGTTCGTCCGGCGTCAGGTTGACTTCGTTTATTTCTGTCTCGAAGGCAGTGAGAATGCTGGTAAGTGCGAAGACATTAATTATGACGACTACGCATATGCTTATGCTGAAGGGCATTGTGTAGCATCAGACGGAGATTTTGACGGCCCTGAAGTGAAGTTAGAGTCTGTCGCGTATGGTATCTGTTATGGCTGGACGGTTATCAATTACGCGGAGGTTGATGGCGCCTACGGAGGACCCGGCCTAGATGGATCGTGGTCGAATAAGATTACTCAGACGGGATTAATCTTGACGAGCGGAGCGGGAGGCGATCACTGCGACGGATGGCATGACTCTTGGCAAATTAACAACAACCAATGCCCACCATCGGAGATCGGACAAGGCAGCTGCCCCAGCAACAACTGTAACGACGGGAGCGGCTTCGACGTCGACTACTGTCAATACGAAGGCGGCTGCCCTTACGGCTACAGTGACGCGGGCGGCTGCTGCCAGCCGGGGAATAGTCCAGTCCTCGTCGACGTCGCCGGGAACGGTTTCAGCCTGACGGACGCGGCGGGCGGCGTGCCCTTTGACCTGTCGGGGACTGGCGTCAAGAGACAGTTAGCGTGGACGGCACCGGGATCCGACGACGCTTGGCTCGCCCTCGACAGAAACGGCAACGGGGTGATTGACGACGGCACGGAATTGTTCGGCAACTTCACGCCGCAGCCGAATCCGCCAGCGGGCCAGCAGAAAAACGGCTTCCTCGCGCTGGCCGAGTACGACAAGCCCGAAAACGGCGGCAACGGCGACGGCGTGATTGACAGCCGCGACGCCATCTTTTCGTCCCTGCGGATGTGGCAGGACACGAGCCACGACGGAGTGTCGCAGCCCGGAGAGTTGCACACGCTGCCGGAGTTGGGCGTGGATTCGATCTCGCTCGACTACAGGGAGTCGAGGCGGACTGACCAGTTCGGCAATCAATTCCGCTACCGCGCTAAGGTCAAGGACGCGCACGGCGCGCAGGTCGGGCGCTGGGCCTGGGATGTGTTTCTCCTCCACGCTGGAAATTAACAGAGGTCGCAATGTGACCTTTCCGCTAGACCAACCTTTACC
>JALZHC010000178.1 GCA_030914105.1 Acidobacteriota bacterium | reverse complement strand
GTCTTTGACCTTCGCGCGCTCGCGCGCGGGCGCTAGGGTCTGCGCCGCCGCGGACTGCCCTGCGCCGCCGCCGCTCAAGAGCACCAATGCCGCGAGCAAAAGTGTCAGTCTGTCACGCATAAACTCACACCTCACGCCTTGTTATGCGTCCAACGTTTCGGCTTCCGGCGACGGGGTGCGCGCCCCGCCGCGTCTCCTGCGCGAACTACTTGCCCTGCCCCGTCTGCCTGTCTTCCGACGACTCTTCGGGACTCTTCTCGTGCGGCTTGACGGTCGAGCGGATGACCATGAACTTGTTGAGCAGGTCGAACCAGAAGGGCGCGCCCTGCGAGACGGCCAGCGCGGTGATGAGTATCCCCAGCACTTTGAGCACCCATCCGCCAAGGCTGTCCGGGTAACGTCGGGGGTCTTTGAGGCGTGGGTCATTCGGGTCAGTCACCTTGGCTGTGCTGACCCAGCCGATGGGAAGGCCCGTCGCGTCGAGCTGCGCGCGCACGCCCGCTATCTTTTCCAACGCTGCCTTGTCCTGCTCCGCAGGGGTGGGCGGCGTCGGCGTCGGCGAAGGGAGGGGGGTGGCGGCGGCTTTCTCCGCCTGGCCGACGATGGCCGCGCGCAGTCCGTCCTCATTCATGAGCGCCCTGGCGATATTGACGGAGTCGGCGTTGACCGCGGCGCAGACGATGAGGCCGATGAAGAGTAGGATGACGTGCACGCGCCGCTTGTACCAGCCGGAGACGCGATCCATCGTGCCATCGTACCAATCCTCGACGTTCTTGCGCGCCTTCTCGAAGTCCCCTTCGGCATCGTCAATCAGCATGAGCATCGCCTTCTTCAGGTCTTCGCCGATGAAGGTGTTGCCGTTGACCGCCTCGCGTATGGTGACGAGGCTCTGCTGGCCGGCGGCGTTTGTGGTGCGCTGATCCGCGGGCACGGCCATGTCCCACAGCGCCAGTGCGAAGGTGCGCGAAGGGATGTAGGACGGGAGCTTCTCCCCGCGGTAGAGACTTGTCACCAGCGGATGTGCGTAGAGCATCTCCGCAAGCGTCTGAGGCTTCTTATCGTCCTGCCCGGTCGTCGCGGTATTCCCGCTGGCCTCTTGTCCCTGCGCCGGAGTAGTCCCTCCCTGAACGGGCTGCGTGGGCTGCTCCTCCCCCGACGTGTGGAACCAACGGCTCCACCAGGAGCCGGCAGTCTTCGAGTCGCTCTTCTTCGGCGGTGGCGGGTTGAGCAGAAGCCTGATGCCCTTCTCAAGGTCTTTCGAGCGGTAGTTCAGCTTGGCCTCGATGTACTCGGCGACCGCCGAGCACAGGAGGCTCATCAGGAGGTAAACGAAGATCATCCCGATTGCGACTTCCAGGGCGGTGGAACCTAAAACCATGTCTGTCTCCTTTCGCGGATGGGCGCGGCCCGCCTTCGAGGGTTCGGGCGGCACGCGAGAAGATGTGTCGCGGTAAAGGCTAAGCGGGTAGAACCGGAATGCGAGGGCGGCGGCTACGATACCACCGAATCGGAAAGGTGCAACCCTTTTTTGCGGCGGCGGGTCGGCTACATCAGAGGATCGGCGTGTGCGCGCTCGCGGCGCGCGACGCCCGTGCTGTAGGCGGCTTCTTCGACCTCGCGCGAGACAGCCTCGGCCACGCGCTTGTCGAAGACCGAAGGGACGACGTATTCGGGGTGCAGTTCTTCGGGCGTGATGATGCCGGCAATGGCTTCGGCGGCGGCGAGCTTCATCTCCTCGTTGATGCGCGAGGCGCGGCACTGCAAAGCGCCGCGGAAGATGCCCGGAAAGCAGAGCACGTTGTTAATCTGGTTCGGGTAGTCGCTTCTGCCCGTCGCCATCACGGCGACGTGGCCCGCTGCCTCTTCGGGCATAATCTCCGGCGTCGGGTTCGCCATCGCGAAGACGATGGGGTCTCTCGACATCCTTTTTATGTCTTCGACATTGATGACGCCGGGGACGGAGAGGCCGAGGAAGACGTCCGCGCCGCGTATCACGTCGTGAACCGAGCCGCGCTCGCCCGCGGGGTTCGTCAGACGCGCGTAGTGATCCTTGACCCAGTTCATATGCTCCGTGCGCCCGCGGTAGATGGCCCCGTGCTGGTCGCAGCCGACGACGTTCTGCACGCCCGCGCTCAGGATTATCTTTGAGCAGGCCACGCCCGCCGCGCCCACGCCGTTGACGACGACCTTCAAGTCCTCCATCCGCTTGCCGACGAGCTTGATGGCGTTGATGAGCGCCGCCAGGACGACGACCGCCGTGCCATGCTGGTCGTCGTGAAAGACTGGGATGTCGAGTTCTTCCTTCAGCCGCTCTTCGATCTCGAAGCAGCGCGGAGCACTGATGTCTTCGAGGTTGATGCCGCCGAAGGCGACCGAGATGCGCTTGACCGTGTTGACGATCTCCGCCGGGTCTTTCGTCGAGAGACAGATAGGGAAGGCGTCCACGCCCGCGAACTCTTTAAAGAGCATCGCCTTGCCTTCCATCACCGGAAGCGCCGCCGCCGGGCCGATGTCGCCGAGGCCCAGCACGGCCGTGCCGTCGGTGACGACGGCGACGGTGTTGCGCTTGATCGTCAGCGTGAAAGCCTTTTCGGGGTCGCGCGCGATGGCCTCGCAGACGCGCGCCACGCCGGGCGTGTAGGCCATCGAGAGGTCTGCGCGAGTCTTCAAGGGGGCTTTCGAGACGACCTCGATCTTGCCGCCGAGGTGCATGAGGAAGACGCGGTCGCTGACGTTGATGACCTCGACGCCGTCGACGTTTCGCGCGGCCTCGACGATGGCCGCGCCGTGCTCGGCGCTTCCGGCGTTGACGGTCAGGTCGCGGATGATCGTGTCGCGCCCGACGCTGACGATGTCAATGGCTCCGATGTCGCCGCCCGCGCGCCCGACGGCCATCGTGAGTTCGCCGAGCGTGCCGGCGCGCGAAGAGAGTTTGACGCGCAGGGTCAGGCTGTAACTCGCGCTGGGCGTGGTCTGCATCGAGGGCAAAAGTTTCCTTCCGCGTCCGTCTCCGTCTTTATCTTCGAGGGGAACTTGGAGCTAACTCTAGCGCCAAAGGCGCGGGCGGCGCAAGCAACTGTCAAAGGATTACAGGGTCAATTCATTCTTGAGCGTAAAGCAAGGTAAGTTCAACGCAGAGGCGCAGAGTTCGCCGAAGAAGCGCAGAGGCTTGTGCATTAGCATTCCTCTGCGCCCCCTCTGCGCTCTCTGCGAACTCTGCGTTGAGTATTAGTTGCTTGATGCTCAAGATTGAATTGACCCTGCCGCGGAGACGTTTGAGAGCAGCCCTTGCGAGCGACGAATCATTCTTCGTTGATGCCGAGCGCCTCGGCCAGCAGGCGCGCGATCTCCGTGAGGCGCGCGGCGTCCGTGCCGGCGCGCGCGGCCAGACGGAGCGAGCGCCCGCCAAGCAGCGCGTAAGCGAGGAGCGAGTCGGGTTCGCCCGCGTCGCGCAGGGCCTGGATGTGCTTGCTGACGGTCGCGGCGTCGCCGCGCGCGAACGTGCCGGTCAGCGCGCGCTCAGGGGACGAGCGCGAGAGGTTTTCGACCGTGCTCGCGAGCAGCGGCAGAAGGACTCTCCGCGCGCGTTCGGGCGCGAGGCCGCAGCGCGCGAGCAGGCCGGCGGCGATGTCGAAGAGCGCGACCGTGTGGCCGGCTGTGATGAGAGCCGACGCGTGGTAGAGCGCCTTGTCCTCAGGCTTGATGGAGAAGCTCTCTCCGCCGAGGTCGCGCACGACGCGGCGCGCGACGGTCGCCGCCGCCCTGTCTCCCTCGACGCAGTAGAAGGCTCGGCGCAGGCTCTCCGAGCCGGCCACGGGGTCGCTCACGGACGCGAGCGGATGCATCGAGCCGACGCGGAAACCGCGCGCGCGCAAAGGCGCGAGCGCCTCCGAAGAGAGCGCGCCGCTCGCGTGCAGCGCGACGCGAACGCGCGCACTCTTTCGAACGCGCGCATTCTCTCGCGCGCCCGCACTTCCTCGACCGACCGCGCCGTCTCGCCCGCGCGCATCCTCAAAGGGCAGCGCGGCGACTCGTTCAGCCACTTTCGCGATCACGTCGTCCGGCGTCGTGATGAAAAGCAGGTCGGACGGCGGCAGCTCTTCGAGCTGCGCGAACCCAAGCGCGCGCGCCTTCACCCCGGCCAGCTCGACCGCACGACGCGCACGCGCCTCGCGCCGCGACACCAGCGCGCGCACCTCGTAGCCGCACGCCGCCAGCGCGCGAGCGAGCGCCGTGCCGAGCCTCCCCGCGCCGACGACGGCGACGCTCGGACTGCGGCCTCGTCGCGGGGTAGAGGGCAAAGGGGAAAGGGTAAGGGGTCGCTCCTTCCTTTGCCCCTTACCCTTTCCCTTCTGCCCTCTGTCTCTCGTCTTTCGGCTTTTGCCTTCTAACTTCACGGTGCGCCTATCTCTGCCTTCGAGACGACTTCGATGAGCACGGGCTGTTCGGGCAGCTCGTCGAGCCACTGCTCGAAGCGCGCGCGCAGCTCTTCGCGCGTCAGGAGTCCCGCGTCGCCGTTCGGCGCGACGACTCTGACGGGCGGAGGCGCGGGCATACGTCGCAAAGCGCGCTCGATGAGCAGCACGTCGCCGCGCGCGAAACGCTCCGGCGCGTGCCCCTGCGCGAAGGCGTTCGAGAGCGAGCGAGCGCGCTGCGCCGTCTCTTCATCTTCTTCGCGCCGCGCCAGCGCGTCGAGCGAGATGGCGAGGTTCGCGCCGAGCATCAGGAGCGTGCGGCGGTAGACCGCGAGGCCCCGCTCCATCAGCGCCTCGACCTCCTGCGGCAGCTCCGACATCTCCTCCGCCTGCGACAGATGGAAGCGGCACGCGCACGACGGCTGCGATTCAAGAAGCTTCCTGACGGGCAGCTCGCAGCGCGCGCCGGAGGCCAGGCGCAAAAGGTCTTCGGCCTGACGCCAGACCTGCGAGCTGACGACGGGCAGGCGCGACAGAGACTCGAACTCGCGCCAGCGCGAGCTGCGCCGGAGCGCGCGCAGCGACTCGCGCGCGCCGCCCGCGCCCACAGTTTTATCATGTGCCGCCGCGTAATGCTCGCCGTAGCGCGCGCGGAACTCGCGCCAGAGCCGACCGAAGCGCTCGCGCGCGCCCGCTTCGAGGAAGCCGTTCGGGTCTTCGGCGATGTCGAGCAGTTCGCGCCGCGCCGTCTCGATCTCTTCGATGCCGGTCGGCTCGGCGGCGGCGATGTATGCGCGCACGCGCTCGCGCGCCGCGAAGCCTTCGACGAAGTCGGTCAGGTCTTCGAGCGCGCGCGCGCGCTGCGCGAAGGTCTCAGGCGAGTGGCGGAACGACTCGGCGACGCGCGCGAGTCCTTCTTCTAAAGATAACTTCCCGACGAGCACGGCTTCGAGCGCCGCCGCCGCGCGACCGAAGCTCTTGCGCACCTCGCCGTCCACGCCCCACACGCGCTTCGAGAGGCAGCCGTCCGGCAGCGCCTCGAACTTCTGCCGCAGGCCGCGCCTGCGCCACTCGTCGAGCCAGGCGGCGAGCGCCTCGCTCACCTCTTCGCGCGCGCCGCCGCCCGCACCGAGCGAAGTCTTGCCCGTCAGCAGACGCGCCCACTCGATCAACTCTTCGGCCAGAGACTGAGACTCGCCGGACGACTGCCCGTTCATGCCGGACGACGCTTGAGACGCGCCGGCGGATGCCTGAGCTGCGCCGTTTGACGTTTGAGCCGCCGATGTTTGAGCCGCGCCGGATGACGTTTGATGAGCCGCGGTAGATGACTGCTGACCGGACGGCTGCTGGCCGGGCGACTGTCGAGTCGCGTCGTCCGCAGAATGAGACGCGACGGGCGACGGGCGTGCCTCGCTGACCGTCGCCTGCTTCGCGCCGTCGCCGCTCGGTCTCGCCTCGGACGTGCGTTGAGCGTCGGCGGACGAGGGCGGCGCGGCTTCGTGCCCTTCGTGCGCGTTGACCTGGAACTGATAGCGCGTCTCACTGCCGGCTGCGACCGATTCGGCGAGTTGGCCCGCGTCTGCCGCGCGCGCGAACTGCGCGAGGATGTCGCCGACCTGCCGCGTGGCGTTGCCCTTCGCGCCCTCGTCGCCGAGCAGGAGCGCGGCGCACATCTCGCGCGGAGTGGCCCCGCGCCCGTCGAGCGAGAGCACGAAGAGGCTCTTCAGGATGAGACGCGCCTGATAGCGCTGCATGACCGGGAGCTGTGCGATGCAGCTCTCGGTCAGACGGTCGTAGGTCTCGAAGGCCGCCGTCAGCTCCGCCGACTCGCGCAAATCCTGCTCGGTCGCGTCGAAGACTTCGTCCAAGAGGACGAGCGAGAGCGCGGGGCGCTGCGCGGCGCGCGCGGCGGCGGCGGCGGCGAACGAGAGGAAGGAGAAGGCCGGGACGTAGAGTCGCACGCCGGGCGCACTTTCGGCGACGAGCGGGTGGACGGGGTAGAGCGCGGCGAAGCGCGACTGGCTCCAGTTGAAGTCGTAGACGGTCGCGCGCAGGTGCTGGTAGATTTCGCGCAGCGTGTCGCCGACCTGCGGTCGCTTGCGCAGGACGAACTGGTCTGCGACGCGGTAGAGGTTTTCCGGGTCGAGGTAGTCTATGTGATATGCGGAGACGATGGCGACGTTCGCGCCGTCGGCTCCGGCGATGTCGTCGTCTAAGGCGAGCGCGAGGAAGACGTTCATCGAGCGCGCGGCCTGCGCGAGCGCGCCGAGGACGTGACCATCGTCGCGCGCCACGCGCGCCGGACGGTTAAAGGCCGTGTCCACGATGACGACCAAGGTCTCGCCCGTCGCGCGCGAGGCCGCGACGGCCAGAGTCTCCGAAGGGTCTCGGCCCCACTGCGCCTCGCCGCCGCCGAAGTAGGCCGCAAAGGCCGCGCCAAGCTCTTCGGCCAGAGTCGGGC
>JALZHC010000760.1 GCA_030914105.1 Acidobacteriota bacterium | reverse complement strand
ATGCAGCGCTCCGCATACGAGTCCGTAACAGCCCTGGCCGAGCAGCAGGATTACGAGCTGTCACCGGCGCAGAGGCGGTTCTGGGTTCACGACCGTCTCAGCGACGCGGCTCCGGGCGGCGCGCCGCCGACCTCCTTCCTGTTTGAAGGGCCGCTCAATGTCGAGGCGCTCGAAGCCGCCTTCCGCGCGCTCGTTGAAAGACACGAGATTTTGCGAACCGTCTTTGTCACCTCCGGCAGTGAGCCGCGCCAAAAGATAATCCCCGCCGCGCAGGCACCGCTGCATCTGGAGAGGCTGGATTTCAGCGACGTCGCCGACCCTCATGACAAAGTGGCGAGCGTTGAACGGCGAGAGGCGACGACGGCGATAGAACTTTCGCGCGGCCCTCTGTTCCGCGTGAACTTGATCCGGCTGGCCGAAACCCGCCACGTGTGCGTCTGCACGATGCACCACATTATCAGCGACGGCTGGTCGGCTGAAGTGCTCCTCGACGAGCTGGGCACCCTGTACGAAGCGTTCGCGAGCGGCAAGCCCAATCCACTCGTCCCGCTCGACCTGCAATACCGCGATTACGCTTACTGGCTGAACCGCCTTCTCGCCGGCCCGCGCGGCGAACAGATGAAGAGCTACTGGCTCGACAAGCTGGGCGGCGCTCCGGCGCGGCTTAATCTGCGTCCCGATTCTAACGGCGCTGCCGTTCGGGGCTACAGGCGTCGGACTTTCCGCTTCACGATCCCACAGGAGGCCGTCCGTCCCCTCGAATCCACGGGCCGGCGCTACGGCGCGACTCTGTTCATGACCCTCTCGGCGTGCATCAAGGCCCTCTTATATCGCCACACCGGGCAGGAAGATATTGTCGTCGGCTCAGCCATCGCCGGGCGCGTCCACGCGGAGATGGAACGACAGGTCGGGCCTTATTTGAACGTGCTCGCTTTGCGCGATCAGGTTCAAGGCGGGGAACGTTTCGACGCTCTTTTGGAGCGCGTGCGGGAGACCACTCTCGACGCTTACGCCAACCAGCTATACCCGTTCGACTGGCTGCTGGAGGGCTTGGGAGTCCGGCGCGAGAAGGGACGAAACCCCCTCTTCGATGTCGGGTTCACGTTTCAGAGCCAGCGCCGTTCAAGTTCGCCGCGGCGCAGCGCCGACGTAGAGATTTCGGAGCTGCCCGGCACAGACATCGAGACCCAAAACGCAGAAGCCCTGACACGATTCTGGTTTCTCGGCGAGGAGGGGCCTGATGCTTTGCAGATGACGGTCGTCTACGACGGCGCGAGTTTCGAGGAGAGTACGATGCGGCGACTGGCCGAAGACCTCTGCTCCATTGTCGAGGCGGTCGGGCAAGACCCCGGCGTGCGGATTAATCGCCTGCAACTCAGCCGACAGGTGAAGAGCGCGGTCGGTGCCGGCAAAGTAACCATCGAGTTGGGGACGCATTAGCCGGGCGCGCCGAGCAGGTGCCGAAGACCGGGCGGAGAGAGCGCGTGTCTTGAACCGAGGTGAGAGAAAATGACCGAGCTGAACACGCTGTTGACCAGCGCAGAATATAGCGAGCACGCAGGCTTCTGGGAACGGGCGCTACGTTCGATTGAGGGAGACTTCCGCCTGCGCCAGCCCTGGCAGTCTTACGCTCTGCCGCAAACCGTCGCGCCAATCGTCCGGGAGCTGACCTTTGATGAGCGGGCGAGCAGCGTGCTCAACGAACTGGGGCGCGGCAAAGACGAAGGCGTCTTTGTCGTCATCCTGGCTGCGGTCTTCCACGTGCTGCGAATTTACACCGGAGCTAGGACAATTTTCGTCGACTCGCCTTGCTTTCTCAAGAACAGTGAACAGCCGTGCGGCAGCGTCCCGCTCGTCGTCGACTACGACGGCTCGCTGACCGTTCGCGCCTATCTCGACCGCGTGCGCGACCTGGTCGCACAGAGCTACACGTATCAGGATTTCCCCGTGGGCGAGTTCGCCGAAACGACCCTCAAACGCGGGTTGCCTTCGACCAACGTGCTCATACAGCTTCCGCGTATTCATGAGCCTTTAGCGGACACGGGCAGCTACGACCTGATCATCAGCATTTCCCGCGAGCGCAACGTCTCGGTTCGCCTGGAAGGCCGAAGCTCCGTCTTGTCCGCGCAGTTTCTCGAAAATTTCGGTCGCCATCTTTCAAAGGCCGTCGCGGAGGTCGGCCATCTGGACATCTCTATCGGCTCGGTCTCCGTGATTGACGAGGCGGAGCGCAACCGGCTCGTCGAGTCGCTGGCGTGGAGCAGGCGCGAGGCTCTCGGCGGCGCAACGGTTCTCGACCTCTTCCGCGAGCGCGCGGCCTCAGCGCCGGAGCAGATAGCCATCCTCGGCGGCGAAGTCCGGCTCAGCTACGCCGAGCTGGACGACCAATCATCGCGCCTCGCGCAATTTCTGCTCTCCGAATATGAGGTGCAGCGCGGCGATGTGGTCGGCGTCCTCGCTCCGCGTTCCGAGTTGTGGGTCGTCGCTTTGCTCGGCATCTTGAAGACGGGGGCCGTCTACCTCCCCCTCGACCCGGAATATCCGCCGGAGCGGATTCGGTTCATGGCGGAAGATGCGGGCGCGAAATCACTGCTCATTCACTCCGACTTCCTGCCCGTCGTAACGGAGCTCACGGACGCGCGGCTCTTCGCGCTCGACCTCCAACTGGAGATGCTCGCGGCGGCGAACGGATTCGGCAGCCGCGCCGCGCCCGAAGACGCGGCATACATCATCTACACGTCCGGTTCCACCGGTCAGCCGAAGGGGGCCGTGCTCGGA
>JALZHC010000177.1:1262-6880 GCA_030914105.1 Acidobacteriota bacterium | reverse complement strand
GGTCTCGGCTGCTGCCGCTTCTTCGGGCGGCGGCGGCGGAGGCTCCGCGCCCGCCGAGAGCAAGGAGGCCAAGGCCGCGCGCGAGGAGTTGATTAAGAAGAACGCCGAGATCGAAAAGAAGAACGCCGAGATCACGAACGCCAACGAGGTCGTCGCGCGCACCTTCAAGACCGGCAACGACGCCTTGACCGCGAAGAACTACGACGCGGCCATCGCCGCCTACGACGAGGGACTCGCCGCGAGGGAAGAACCCGCGCTCCTCTCCAACAAGGCCGTCGCCCTGCGCATGCGCGGCGCAGACCGCTTCAACTCCGTCATCAACTCCTCGGATCAGGCCGCGAAGAGCGCCGGCCTCGAGGCCGCCAACAAGGACTGGCTCGCCGCCGCCGAGGCGGGCAAGAAGGCCGTCGACCTTTTGAACGCCATGCCTGCCCCGACCGACCCGAACGAGAAGACCAAGTACGAACAGAACAAGTTCGCCGCCATGGCCGCCTACGCCGAGTCCATGCGGCTGGTCGGCACCAAGGTTGACAAGGCGCGCGCCGAGGAGGCTTTCAAAATCTACAGCGACTTCGCCGCGATGGAGACTGACCCGGCCAAGAAGTCGCAGCGCACCGCCGACGCGGCCAAGATTCTCTTCGACGCCAACGCCTTCGACCGCGCCATCGAGGAGTACCGGAAGCTTCTCGCCAACGACCCCGAAAACGCGGACGCGAACCTCTACCTCGGCCTCGCGCTCTTCAATACGGGCGACAAGGCCAAGTTCCAAGAGGCGGCCAACTACCTCGGCAAGTTCAGCGAGAAGGCCCCGGACACAAACCCCTTGAAGGCCGACGCCAAGTCAATCATCGACTTCCTGAGGACTCAGGAGAACATCAAGCCCGAAAAGATTCAGACGACGCGCCCGGCTTCGGGCAGACGCCGCCCGTAACCCTGCAACTCCAGGCTGAAAAAGCCGAAAAGCCGCGCCCCGGAAGCAATTCGGGCGCGGCTTTTTTACTTTCCTCAAGCCGCCTTTCCCCGTCTCTGAAAGCTCTTTCGGAGGCTTCCAAAATGCATCTTGACAGTCGCCGGGTTAAACAGTAACATGAATGAGGCAAACGATGTTTTGCCACGTTTGCTTTTCGCCAACTGTGCGGTTTCGGCGAAACTCTCGTCGTCAAAAGCTTAGCCGCCCCGCCTTTCTCGCAGTTCTTCGACCACGGAAACGCTCCAAGATGTCAGCCAAACTCGGCGAAATCCTCGTCCGCGAAAATCTTCTGACCCCGCAGCAACTCCGCGAAGCCCTCGAATTCCAACGTGAGCACGGGGGCCGGCTCGGCTTCAACCTCGTCAAAATGGGGCTGGTCTCCGACGACATGATCACCGCCGTCCTCTCAAGGCAGTACGGCGTCCCCAGCGTGAACCTGGAGCTGTTCGACATTGACGACTCGGTCATCCGCCTCATCCCGCGTGAGGTGGCCGAGAAGTATTCGGTGCTGCCGCTCTCGCGCGTCGGCGCGACGCTCACGCTGGCGATGGTCGACCCGACGAACGTCTTCGCCATGGACGACATCAAGTTCATGACGGGTCTGAACATCGAGCCGGTGGTCGTCTCGGAGGCGAGCGTGCAGGAGGCGATTGCGCGCTACTACTCGCAGTCGCGCGAGATCGAGCTGGCGCGCGAGTTCGAGGAGAGCGTGAGCAGTAACGGCAACGGCAACGGCCACCACGACTCTCTGCCCGGCTCGACGATGACGCTCGACCAGCTCGACTTCGACTCCGACGGAGCCGAGGGCCTCGAGGTCATCGACGAGGACGAGGAGATCGACCTCACGAACCTGACGCGGATGAGCGAGGACGCGCCCGTCGTCCGGCTCGTCAACGTGCTCCTCTCCGACGCCTTGCAGCGCGGAGCCTCCGACATCCACATCGAGCCTTACGAGAAGGAGATGCGCATACGTTTCCGCATCGACGGCGTGCTCTACGACGTGATGCACCCGCCGATGCGGCTCCGCGACGCGCTCATCTCGCGCGTCAAAATCATGTCGAAGCTCGACATCGCCGAGAAGCGCCTGCCGCAGGACGGTCGCATCAAGATCAAGCTCAAGGCGCACGGGCGCTCGCGCGAGCTGGACTTCCGCGTCTCGACTCTGCCGACTCTGTTCGGCGAAAAGGTCGTGCTCCGCCTGCTCGACAAGGAGCGGCTGATGCTCGACATGACGAAGCTCGGCTTCGAGCCTGAAAGCCTCGTCAAGTTCCAGCGAAACATCTCGAAGCCTTACGGCATGGTTCTCGTCACAGGCCCGACCGGGTCTGGTAAGACCAACACGCTCTACTCCGCGCTTCAAAGCCTCAACCAGCCGGAGACGAACATCATGACGGCGGAAGACCCCGTCGAGTTCAACCTGCCCGGCATCAACCAGGTGCAGATGAAGGAGCAGATCGGCCTGAACTTCGCCGCAGCCCTGCGCTCGTTCCTGCGCCAGGATCCGAACATCATCCTCGTCGGCGAGATACGCGACTTCGAGACCGCGGAGATCGCCATCAAGGCCGCGCTCACGGGCCACCTCGTCCTCTCGACGCTGCACACCAACGACGCTCCCTCCACCATCTCCCGCCTGATGAACATGGGCATCGAGCCTTTCCTCGTCGCCACCTCCGTCAACCTCATACAGGCGCAGCGCCTCATCCGCCGCATCTGCAAGGACTGCAAGGCCGAGCACCCGCTGCCCCCGGAGGCGCTCGTCGAAGTCGGCTTCTCCGCGGAAGAGGCCAAGCAGCTCAAGAACTACAAGGGCCTGGGCTGCGCGAAGTGCAATAACACGGGTTACAAGGGTCGCATCGGCTTATACGAGGTGATGGAGGTGACGGACGAGGTGCGCGAGCTGATTCTGATCGGCGCGTCGGCTTTAGAGCTGCGCAAGCGCGCCATCGAGGACGGCATGATCACGCTGCGCGAGTCCGGCCTGCACAAGATCAGGAGCGGCCTCACCACCCTCGAAGAGGTCGTGAGGGAAACGGTGGCATAGTCAATGAGGCGCACTCTATACATTTCGACGCTCGTCCTCGCGCTCGTCGCGGGCGGGCTGCCCATCACGGAATCGCTCGCCAAGTGGAGCCGCCGCGCCGCCGCGGTCACACACCACAGGCATCACCGCCGGCACACGCGCGCCTGGTGGCGCAGGCACCGCGCGCGCGAGCGTGCGCGCCAGGGCCGCGCCGAGCGGAGGCAGCAACGGCAGGTCGCGGCGGGACAGACGGTCGCACAGAGCACGGCGCTCCCCGTTCCGGGTGCGCGCGTCCTGGTCATTGACAACACGCCGCTGCGCGTCACAGGCGTCGCCGCAGGCGTCAGCACTTCGCGCTCGTCGCAACTGCCCTTCGACTTTCAAGTGCCTGCCAACTGGACGCCGCTCGGCAAAGCGCCCGCGGGCGTGGCGGCCTATCAGATACGAACTCCGGACGGCAGGGCGTCAGGCGTCGGGCTGGTCTCGCCCGTCACGCTCTCCGCTTCAGACCTCGCGGCGGCCCCTTCTTCGCCGCGCGCGAAGTCAATCGGCGGCCTGCCCATCGCGGCCCTGCGCCGCACGGTCATTGACCGGATGGTGGCCGAGGGCGGGTGGGTCACGAACGACATGATTCGGGAGGTTCACGGGCGGCGCATCCTGGTCGTGCTGGCGCAGACCGGCACGCCCGGCTCGCCCACGAAGTCCTGGGCCTTCTATTTCACGGAGGTTGAAGGTCGCGTCTACAGTCTCGCGACGACGGCCCCCGTCGAGTTCGCCGAGCCGGTCGCCGCCGGCCTGGAACAGTTAGTGGCCTCGCTGCGGCCCGCGGGTAGCCGCAGCATGGCCTCGCAGAAGTGAAGACGCGGGAGTCTGCAAGACTTGCAGACCCGCCGAACGAACAGTAGCGCCCCGCGAACTATAAGACCTCAGCCGGCCCCGGCTGACAACAACAAGGAAAGTTTATGGCCGTTCAAGAACAGACTCAGGAGCCGCTCTCGCTCTCAGACTTGCTGAAGAAGCTGATCGAGATGGGCGGCTCTGACCTGCACCTGACGACGAACACGCCGCCGCAGGTGCGCGTGGACGGGCACCTGCGCCCCATCGAAGGCACGCGCACGCTCACCTCCGCCGACACCAAGGCGCTCGCCTACTCGGTCTTGACCGACGCGCAGAAGCACCGCTTCGAGGAGAACCTCGAACTCGACTTCTCGTTCGGCGTGCGTGGGCTGTCGCGCTTCCGCGCCAACCTCTTTAACCAGCGCGGCGCGGTCGGCGCGGTCTTCCGCGCCATCCCTTACGAGATCAAGTCGTTCGACGAGCTGGGCCTGCCCTCGGTCGTCTCGCAGCTCTGCGACCGCCCGCGCGGACTCGTTCTCGTCACCGGCCCGACCGGCTCCGGCAAGTCGACGACGCTGGCCGCGATGCTCGACAAGGTCAACCGCGAGCGCCACGAGCACATCGTCACCATCGAAGACCCCATCGAGTTCCTCCACGCGCACAAGTCCTGCATCGTCAACCAGCGCGAGGTCGGCGCAGACACGCGCGGCTTCGCAGAAGCCCTGCGCACGGCCCTGCGCCAGGACCCCGACGTCGTGCTCGTCGGCGAAATGCGCGACCTCGAAACCATCGAGTCGGCGCTCAGGATCGCCGAGACCGGCCACCTCACCTTCGCGACACTCCACACGAACTCGGCGGCGACGACCATCAACCGCGTCATTGATGTCTTCCCTTCCAGCCAGCAATCGCAGATTCGCGCGCAGCTCTCGATGGTCTTGGAAGGCATCCTTTGCCAGACGCTCCTGCCGCGCGCAGACGGGCGCGGGCGCTGCATGGCGCTCGAAATCCTCGTCCCGAACCCGGCCATCCGCAACCTCATCCGCGAGGACAAGGTGCACCAGATTTACTCGATGATGCAGACCGGCCAGGGCAAGCACGGCATGCAGACCCTGAACCAGTCGCTCGCCACGCTCTACCACAAGCGGCTCATCTCCATCGAGATGGCGATGCAGCGTTCGTCCAACCCCGACGAGCTGCGCGAGCTGATCGAGCACGGCGCCGGGATCAACAACGCGGGCGGCGCGCCGCCTGCGCCCGGACAGCCCCGCCCGCACCCCTCGCCCTACTCACAACCCCGTCCCGTCGGCGTCCGCCCGAACGTGAGATAGAAAGTGATAAGTGATGAGTGATAAGTGATAAGAAACTGCGTTCGGTTTTTCTCATCACTTATCACTCATCACTCATCACTCATCACTAGGAGTTACAAATGCCCACTTACGTCTTCAAAGGTCGAAACCGGCTCGGCGAGGTGATCGTCGGCGAGCGCATGGCGGAGAGCCGAGAGCTTCTGCGCCAGCTCCTGCGGCGCGAGCAGGTGATGCTCACCTCCGTCAAGGAGAAGGGGCGCGAGATTGCGGTGCCGAAGATCGGCGGCGGGCGCAAGAAGGTCAAGGCCAAGGAGCTGGCGATCTTCACCCGTCAGTTCTCGGTGATGATTGACGCGGGCCTGCCGCTCGTGCAGTGCCTCGAAATCCTCTCGCAGCAGCAGGAGAGCAAGCACTTCGCGATGGTCTTGACGCAGACGCGCCAGGACGTCGAGGAAGGCTCGACGCTGGCGGCGGCCATGGCGCG
>JALZHC010000177.1:0-1252 GCA_030914105.1 Acidobacteriota bacterium | reverse complement strand
GCCACCCCAAAATCTTCGACCAGCTCTTCGTCAACATGATCGAGGCCGGCGAGGCCGGCGGCATCCTCGACCTCATCCTCCAGCGCCTCTCGACCTACATCGAGAAGATCGTCAAGCTCAGGCGCGACGTGGTCTCGGCCATGATCTACCCGTCGGCTGTGGTCGTCATCGCCATCGCCGTCATCGCGGTCATCATGGTCTTCGTCATCCCCTCGTTCCAGAACATCTTCACCGGCCTGCTCGGCCCCGGCGAGCAGCTCCCGCTCCCGACGCGTATCGTCGTCGGCATCAGCGACTTCCTCGCGAGCGTCTACGGCCTCGTCATCCTGGGCGTCGTCATCGCGGCGGTCGTCGCCATACGCACCTACTACAAGACGCCGAAGGGCCGGCGGATGCTCGACGGGCTGATGCTGAAGGTTCCGATCATCGGCTCGATACTGCGCAAAATCGCCATCGCGCGCTTCTCGCGCACGCTCGCCACGCTCCTCTCTTCGGGCGTCCCCATCCTCCAGTCGCTCGACATCACGGCGCGCACCGCCGGCAACGTCATCCTCGAAGAGGCCATCGGCAAGATACGAATCGGGGTTGAGCGCGGCGAGTCTGTGGTCGAGCCTCTGCGCGCCACCGACATCTTCCCCAACATGGTCTCGCAGATGGTCGGCATCGGCGAGCAGACCGGCGCTCTGGACGCCATGCTCGGCAAGATCGCCGACTTCTACGAGCAGGAAGTGGACGCGGCCATCGCGAGCCTTCTAACGCTCATCGAGCCGGTCATGATCGGCTTCCTCGGCGTCACCATCGGCTCCATCGTCATCGCCATGTACCTCCCCCTCTTCACCCTCATCGGCAAGATGGCGAGCGGCGGCCACTGACCTCAAAGGGATTTGAATTTTCCCATTTGGGGGACTTGATTTTTCCCGTCGGGGGATTTGATTTTTCCTCTCAAAAAGCCCGTGTTTACGGGCTTTTTCTTTTGCATGCATTTAGTTCGCATGAGCCACTTGGTCCCTACCACATTGCCTCAATGATGATTTTGGCTCGGTAGGGAGTAATAGTCACAGAGCCGATTTTGGTCGTAATGCATCTACCGCTCTTCACCCTCATCGGCAAGATTGCAGACTACTTTTTCTCCTACTAAGGGGCTACTTGTGTGGGGGAACAATAAAGATGCGTCCCCCACAATAGAAATGCGTTCTCTACGATAAAGATGCGTTCTGGAATTAGCTGATTTATCCAGGTCAGTGTTAAACAC
>JALZHC010000176.1:4936-6881 GCA_030914105.1 Acidobacteriota bacterium | reverse complement strand
ACGAAGACCAGGTGGAAGAAGACCGAGACCGGATGCTCGAACTGCTGAAGCAGGACTTCAAGCAGGTCGAGAGCCTGAACAACTACCGAATCTACCGACGCAGGACGAGCGCCGAAGACCAGGACGAGGACGAAGACGAAGGGGACGACTCCGAAGACGACTCAGACAATTGAGGGCGAGGTCGGCTCGACGGTGAAGCCGGGAAGCGGTTTGCAGTCGGTAACGGAGGTCGAAAGCTGGCCGCCGCATGCACGGAGGATGCACGCCTGTACCCCTACGGGCCGAAGCGCTTGCGATATTCGGTCGAGGTGATGAAGGCCTTGACCATCTCCGCCGCGACGTAGTTTCCGTTGAAGGAGTTCAGCTTCGAGAGCCAGAAGTTGTAGCCCTGGAAGTCGAGCGTCGGTTCGGGCGCGGCGTCCGGGTCTCTTTGCAGGTAGCCGAAGTACTGCATCAGGACGAAGGCGCGGTTCTTCTCCTGTGCGTCGAGCAAGGGGTTCTCGGCGACTGAGCGGAGCACCTGCGCGCGCAGGGCGGGGTCTGAAGGCGTCGCGCCCAGGATGGAGGCGAGCTGCGCCTTCTGTTCGGCGGAGAGCACGCCGCCCGCGTTCTGGTCGAGTTTGGAGACGAACTCGTCCGCCGTCAGTGTCGAGGGGTAGGCGGACAGGAACGCGGCGCGCTGGACGAAGGCGAGCGCGTAGGCCCGCTTGTTGTTTTCGAGCTGAGCGTCCCAGCCCGTCTGCCCGACGACGACGCCCTGGCCGATCTGCTGCGTGTCCGTGAGCCAAGCGGCGCGTGTGACGGGCACGGGCTTGTTCGGGAGGTTGCCGAAGGCGGCCTTGTACACACGGTAGACGAGATAACCCGTCTGCTGGAACTCAATCGAGAGGAAGAAGGCTGCCGAAGTGTCAACGCGCTTGACGGCGCGGCAGTTTGTGTCCGCGCCGCACGACTCGATGCCGTTCGTCCAGAACTGTAGGCCCGCGTCGTCGGGCTGGCGGTTGAGGAAGTCGAGGTAGTGCTGGCGCACGAAGAAGTCGCTCGTGTCAATCTGGTTGGCGATGGTGAGGTTGAAGCTGGCGAAGTTCACGCGGCTGGGGACGTAGCCGTCCCTGAACGCCTTCGCCTTGAGCGTGGCGGACTGGCTCAGCTCGACGGCGGCGCCCGAAGCGATGGCCGGGTCGCTCTCCGTCGGGTCCTGGCCGTTGAGCGTGTAGTGGATGGTCGCCGCCTCGGTCGGGGAAGTGAGGCGGACGCTCACGGGGCCGTTGAAGAAACCGCCGTTGGGGTTAATCACAGGCATGCCGGCGACGAGGACGCCGCTAACCTGCACGGGGAGTGTGCGCGTGAGGCCGGTTCCGTCGCCCAACTGCCCGAACGTGTTGCCGCCCCAGGTTCGGACGGTGCCGTCGGACAGGAGGGCGACGGTGTGCGTATTGCCCGCCGCGACGGCGACTGCGCCGCCGAGTCCGCTCACCTGCCGGGGAGCGCCGTTGCTCTGGGTCGTGCCGTCGCCCAGCTCGCCGTCGAAGTTCGCGCCCCAAGTCCACACGGTGCCGTCGGACTTCAGCGCGACGGCGTGCTGCATTCCGGCGTCAATGGCGACGATGTTCGAGAGGCCGGCGAGCTGTGTCGGCGGGATGGGCGGGTCGCTCGGCGCGCCGACGCTTCCGCCCCAAGACCAGACCGTGCCGTCCTGCTTGAGGGCGACGCTGAAGTGCTGGCCGGCGGCCACGGCCCTGACGTTCGTGAGTCCGGCGACCTGCGTGGGCGTGAGCCTGCTCGAACGTGTGCCGTCGCCGAGTTCGCCGAACCTGTTCTCGCCCCAGGCCCAGACCGTCCCGTCCGACTTGACCGCGACGACGTGACCTTCCTGCCCGGCGGCGACGGCGACGACGCCCGTCAGCCCGCTCACCTTCGCGGGCGTGCTCCGGGAGTTGGTCGT
>JALZHC010000176.1:0-4926 GCA_030914105.1 Acidobacteriota bacterium | reverse complement strand
TCTCGGAACTTCACGGGCGTGGGCTTCGGGCGCTCGATGGTCGTCCCGTCGCCGAGCTGCCCCTCCGTGTTGTCGCCCCACGTCCAGACCGTCCCGTCTTTGAGCAGCGCGAGCGAGAAGAACTCGCCGGCAGAGACGGCTGTGACCCCGCTCAGCCCTTTAACCTGACCGAGCGGCTGGGCCACTGTGTTGAAGCTTCGGTCGCGCCCCAACTGCCCGACGGAGTTCATGCCCCAAGCCCACACAGTCCCGTCGCTTCTGAGCGCCAGCGAGTGAAAGCCGCCGCCCGAAAGCGCCGTCACGTCCGTCAGGCCGCCCACCTGAATCGGCGTGCTGCTCGAACTGTCGGCGGAGTTGGTGGCTTCGCCGCTGTTGTTCGCGCCCCAGCCCCAGACCGTCCCGTCGCCCTTCGCGGCGAGCGTGTGCGAGTCGCCCGCGCCGATGGCGCGCACCCCTGCGAAGACGCCCGCGGCGACCACGTCCGTCGTCACCGTCGCGGAGTTGTTCGACGGGTCGGGGTCTTCAAACAGGCCGGCGGCGGTCGCCGTGTTGACGAGCTTCGATCCCGCCGGGGCCGTCACGCTGACGACGACCGTGAAGGGAACGTCGAGCGACGTGCTCGCGTTGGACGGCTTCAAGGTGACGGTGCCGCCCGCGCCCACGGGCGGGGCCGTGCAAGTGCCCCCGCCGGAACACGAGACGAAGGTCGTGCCCGCAGGGAGTTGGTCGGTGATGGTCGCGTCGCGGTCGAAGTCAGGCCCCTGGTTCACGTAGTCAATGCTGTAGGTGAGCTGCTGGCCCGTGGCGACCGGGTTCGGCGTGCCCTTCATGCGGACGAGCAGGTCTGTACGGATGTGCGGCGGGTTGCGCAGCGCGAAGGTGAGCGTCGGCGCGTTCGTCAGGTTGACGAACGAAGACTCGGACGTGTGAGAGTCGGAGACGTAGGCGTCCGGCTCGCCGCCGGAAATCCCGACGACCGGGAGCACGCTCTCGTTGCCGTCGCCGTAACGCACCTGTATCGTCCCGTCGCGCCCAAGCTCTACCTCGAAGCTCACGGGATGCTCGCCGCGCGTCGTGCCCGGCCCCGTCGGCGTGTCGAAGGTGACGGCCTGCCAGCGGAAGATGATGTGGTTGGAGTCCGGCGTGACGACGTAGACGTCGTCGCCCGGACGCCTGTCTGTGCGCAGGTCGTCCCAGAGGCCCGCGATCATCCTGTAAGAGAGCAGGCCGTCGCGCGAGCTGAAGGCGTCGGCGGCGTCGCCGTTGGCGAGCTTCGGCGGCGGGCTTGTGAAGTAGATTGTGCCGTTGGTGGAGACGGTCACGCCGTTGCCCGCCGAGTCGAAGAGCGGGAAGGAGAAGGGAAGGATGTAATCCTGCTTGAGCTTGTCGTCGCCGACGAGTCCGAGCGGCGTGCCGCCCGTCGAGAGCGGCTGCGCCGGGCCTTCGGTGACGACGTAAGGGTCGGCAACCGCCTGGTCAACAGAGACGCCGACGCTGGCGACGGGGCCGGCGTTGCCCGCGTTGTCTACGGCGCGGATTCCGAAGAAGCCGGTCGGGTGCCGGAACGGCAGCTTGACGTTGAAGCTCTGCGCCGTGCCGGCGTTTGCGGGCAGGGGCGCGACGAGTCGGCGCGCCTGTGTGAACTGCGCGTCGGCGCTCAGGTCTGTGTCGGAGAAACGCAGCTCGTAGATACGAGCGCGTCCCGTGTTGCCGTCGTCGCCGGGCGCAGTCCAACTGAGCGTGACGCTGCGGCCCGACTGCGAGCTGACGCGGAAGTTGCCGACCGCCGCGGGCGCGGTCGAGTCCGCTTCGGCGGCGCTCGCGAGCGAGGCGGCCACGTTCAAGCGCCGCGACGTGGCGACGCTCGGCGCGTTCGTGTTTGTCGGCGAGAGCGACGGCAGCTCGTCGCCGCTGTAGAGCAGCGCGGCCCGGAGGCGCTGGAGCGAGATGTTCGGGTTCGCCGCGCAAAGGAGCGCCGCTGCGCCGGAGACGTGCGGCGCGGCCATCGAGGTGCCGCTGAAGACGGAGTACGTCCCGTTCGGCGTCGTGCTCAGGATTTCCACGCCCGGCGCGGCCAGGTGGACGGAAGCCGCGCCGTAGTTGGAAAAGGCGGCGAGGTGGTCGAAGCGATCCGAGGCCGCGACCGAGATGACGTTCGGCTCGTCGTAGCCGGAGGGGAAGTGTTGGAAGCGGTCGGCGTCCGTCCCGTCGTTTCCGGCGGAGGCGACGAAGAGAATCTGCGAGGCGGCGAGGGCGCGGATGGCGTCGCGCTCGGCCTGCGAGCCGACGGGGCCGCCGTAAGAGTTGTTGAGCACGCGGACGTTCGCGCCGCGCGCGCCGCCGGAGCTGACCCAGAGGTCGCGCATCATCCTGGCGTAGCCGTAAGCGCGGATGGTCGTCGAGACGCTCGAAGGCGCGGGCGACTCGCCCGCCGCGCCCAGCGCCTTGAGCGGCATCAGGCTGACCTGCCAGTTGACGCCCGCGACGCCCGCGCCGTTGTTGCCCGCCGCGCCGACGGTGCCGGCGACGTGCGTGCCGTGCGCGTCCGTGTCATTGTCCGAGGGCGAGCCGTCGTAGACTGTGGCGTCGTTGTGGAAGAAGTCCCAGCCGTGCACGTCGTCCACGAAGCCGTCGCCGTCGTCGTCTACGTCGTTGCCGGGAATCTCGCCGGGGTTTGTCCAGACGTTCGGCTGAAGGTCTGGGTGGTTGATGTCAACGCCCTCGTCGACGACGCCGACGACCACCTGCCGGCTGCCCGTCGTTACGTCCCAGGCCGCCTCGGCGTGGATGTCCGCGCCCGTCGTGCCGCCCGACTGCCCCGTGTTCTTCAGCGCCCACATCTCGGCGTAGCGCGGGTCGTCGGGCGCGGCATCTTTGCGCCGCACGTAGTCCGGCTCGGCATAGAGCACGTCGGGGCGACGGCGCAGCGCCTCGACCGCCGCGAGCGTCTCCTCCGGGGCGACGCGCGCGACGCGCAAGCCCTCGACGATCTGAAGCCCTTCCGCCTCGTCGGCCTCGGCGGGAATCTGCCTGCCGCCGGTCGAGCGCAGCGTGAGCGGCGCGCGCGCGCCCGCGGCCAGAGCCGAGCCGGGGCGGAAGCGCACCAGCACGTTGCCGGGTACGAACTCAATCTTCGGCGGCTTTTGTGAGTCGTCCTGTTGAGCTGCCGCCGCGGCCCGCGCGCGCGTCGAGGCGTGCAGGGGAACGAAGGAGAGCAGCAGAGAGATAAGGATGAGGGCGGCGAGCAGTTCTCTTCTCATACTCTGAATCTTATGAAGCCGGGGCAAAACTTACCGCCCGGAGGTGGCCGCAAACGCAGACACTTTTCCGCAAACATCGTCTCGGGAGAGAGCCGAATTAGCGTGAGAGACTTGGCGGTACTGAACTCACTTTGAAGGGAAATAATAGCAAAAACGAACGCGCTTCTCCACCGCCCGCAGGTCTCCGGATTGCAGATTTCAGATTGCGGATCGGGGGCAGAAGTTGCCTTCATCAATCCGAAATCCGTATCCCGAAACCTACAATCCGGAGGCCCGCGGCCTACTCCGCGCCGCCGTCCGTCCCGCCTTCGGCGTGCGAGACGGGCGAGCCGGCGGGCGAGACGCCGTGGCTTTTTATCTCGTGTTCGAGGTGGCGGGCCATGACGCTGTGGTGCCGCCCGTAGCCGAAGTAGATACAGAAGCCGATGAGCAGCCAGACGCCGAGGCGCAGCCAGTTCTCCGCGGGCAGAGAGAACATCAGAAGCAGGCAGGTAGCGACGCCGGCGATGGGGACGAAGGGGACGAGCGGCGCGCGAAACGGTCGTTCGGCTCGCGGGTGTGTGCGCCGCATGATGAGCACCGCCGAGCAGACGATGACGAAGGCCAGAAGCGTCCCGATGTTGACGAGGTCGGAGAGAACCCTGAGCGGAAGCAAAGACGAAAGGAGCGAGACGAAGAGGCCCGTCAGGATGGTTGACTTCCAGGGCGTGCGGAAGCGCTCGTGGATGTCGCCGAAGAAGCTGGCGGGCAGCAGCCCATCGCGCGCCATCGCCAGAAGTATGCGCGCCTGGCTGAGCATCGTCACCAGCACGACCGAAGTGATGCCGACGAGTGCGCCGAGCGAGATGATGAGCTGCGCCCACCTCAACCCGACCTGCCGGAACGCGTCCGACACGGGCGCGTTGATGTCAATCTTGTTGTAAGGAACCATCCCCGTCAGCACCGCGCCGACGCCCATGTAGAGCGCCGTGCAGAGCAAAAGCGAAGTGATGATGCCGATGGGCACGTCGCGCGCGGGGCGTCGGGCTTCCTCGGCGTGAGTCGAAACCGAGTCGAAGCCGATGTAGGAGAAGAAAATTATCGCCGCGCCGGCGAGCATGCCAACGGGCTGGCCGCCCGCGTCGTGCTGGCCGAACAGAGTCTTGCCGAAGAAGTTGACGCCCGTCAGGCCGTAGGGCGCGAACGGGTGCCAGTTGGCCGTGTTGATGTAGAAGACGCCGACGGCGATGACGAAGATGACGATGGCGACCTTGAGGATGACCATCGCCGCGTTGAAGGTCGCGCTCTCGCGGATGCCGACGACGAGCACGACCGTTACGAGACAGACCAGCAGCAGCGCCGGCAGGTCGAAGAACCTTCCCGTCGAGACGAGGCCGCCCATCTCCGGGCTGTAGTCGAAGGGCGCGCCGGTGAGGACTTCGGGCAAGCGGATGCGGAAGATGCCGAGGAAGTCCTGAAAGTAGGCCGACGCGCCGTGCGCGACGCCCGCGGCGGAGACCGCGTACTCGATGATCAAGTCCCAGCCGATGATCCACGCGAGCAGCTCGCCGAGGGTGGCATAGGCGTAGGTGTAGGCCGAGCCGGCGACCGGCACCATCGAGGCGAACTCCGCGTAACAGAGCGCGGCGAAGACGCAGGCGATACCGGCGAGGACGAACGAGAGCAT
>JALZHC010000759.1 GCA_030914105.1 Acidobacteriota bacterium | reverse complement strand
GTTCTGTATCTACTGCTTGGCGCTTTAGTAACTGCTCTCCGGCACGTTCATCTTCTGGAGGACGAAGACGACGCGCATGGTCTGCGGCCTGCGGTCGAGCGAGGCGGGGACGAAGGCCGGGTTCTGGCGCAGCGCGTCCTGAAGCTCGTCCACCGCGTGCCGGTTGCGCGGCGGCGCGACGACCTCTGCGAGCGAGGCGCTGCCGTTTGAGTAAACGTCCGCGACCACGATCATGTCGTCGTCGTCGGGACGGCGCGCTGAAGGCGGCGAGAGCGTCAAGGCGGCGAGTGCGCCGCGCGGGTTCAGCGTCGGCGACTCGGAGGTGAAGGGCGCGCGCGCCGCGACCGAGAGGTCGGGCGAGAGCGGGCGCGTCACGTCGAAGCCGCCGCGACCGTCAATCCAGGTGACGCTGTACTGCCCGTTCTCCAGCGCCTGCTCTTCGGCCAGGTTGCGCAGGACGCGGAGCTGCTGGCGGAGCGCGCCGAAGACCGCGATGAAGAGGATCATCGAGTAGAGCGCGCCGACCGCGTAGGGCATCACACGCGGGCTGACCCAACGCGCCACGCGCTCGTACAGAGGCACGGGCGGGTTCGCGCCGCGCGCCGCGCGCTCGATGGCGAGCGCCTCGTTGATGGCGGCGGCCAGTCCCGCGGGCGGGGAGGGAGGCGCGACGAGGGAGAGGTCGCGCACGACGGCGCGCGTCCCCTCGAACCGATGACGGCAGACGGGGCACGCGCCGAAGTGCTCTTCGAGCGCGTCGCCCGCCTCGCGCGCGAGCGCGCCGTCAAGGTACGGCGAAAAGGACTTCTGCGATTCCTCACACGTCATCATAATTCTAGGGGCTAGGGGCTGGGTGCTGGGTTCTGGTTAAAAACAAAACCTAAAACCCAACACCTAGAACCTTACCTCCGGATGGCTGGCCGACCCCGGCTGCTCCCTTTCGCAGGGAAGCAGCAATCGCGAACACGCCTGCGGCGTTCGGACGCCTCGCGCCTCGTGCCCCGCGCGGTGATAGAAGAACGGGTGTTGCTGGCCTCGTTTTCAAAAACCGCACGGCGCACGTTGCCGCGAGCCGCCTCGGACAAAGCACGCGCACGCTGCCGCCGCTTCCTGACCCACCTGGCACCGGGGTGTTGGTGAAGCCGGGGCGGGGCAGCCATCCGGTAAAGCTTTCAGCGTTCAGCAATCACCGTTCAGCTTTGTCTCCGCCGAATCGTTCGACCTCCGCCGAACCGTTCAACTTTCAACTCAGGCAAAAGCTGCAAGCTGACCGCTGACTGCTGACTGCTTTTTACAAAGAGCCTTCGAGCCTGCGACGAAGCTCGTTGCGACCACGCGAGAGTCGCGATTTGACTGTCCCAACGTTGATCTCAAGGGCGAGCGCGACCTCTTCGTAGCTCAAGCCCTCGATGTCTCGGAGCACGATGACCTCGCGGTAGGGGCGCGAGAGCGCGCGCAGGGCCGAGAGCAAAGCCCGCTCGCGCTCGCGCGCCAGCGCCTGCTCTTCGGGGTCGCCCGCGTCGCGGCTGGGCAGACCGGCGGAGAACGGCGCGTCGTTGGCTTCGCTTGCGGGCGCGTCGAGCGAGACGGTTCGGTCGCGTCGGCGACGCTTCCACCAGCGCCAGCGGTTGCGCGCCTGATTGACGGCAATTCGGTAGAGCCAGGTGCGCAGGTCTGCCTCGCCGCGGAAGCCAGCGAGGTGGCGGAAAGCCTGGAGGAAGGTCTCCTGCGTCAGGTCGCGCGCCTCTTCGGGGTCTTCCGTGAGCCTGTAGAGCAGCGCGTAGATGTCCGCGTGCCGCTCTTCGACCAGACGGTTGAAGGCCGCCGCCTCGCCCGCCCTGAGCCTTTCAAGGAACTGCGCCTCCGCCGACGCGTGGAAGCGGTCGTCTGCCGAGGCTGCCGCGCCGGCAGCCCTCTCCAGTTCCGCTTGTACGCGGAGGGCGATTGGCTCTCCGAAGCTCACAGGCGTCCTCCGTCGGACTGGGAGGGTCTGTCGAAGGCCCCCTCCGCCTTCAACTGAGACCATTGACACCGGCCCCGCCCGGCTTGTTCCGAGAAAAGTTTCATGCCGATTTTAAAACCCTCTGTGCCCTCCGTGAAGACCTTAGTGTCCTCTGTGGTTAAATCGGTTCTCTTAACCACAGAGGTCACGGAGGATTTCGCAGAGGTCACGAAGGATTATCCTTCACGTACCGGCCAGTACAAAATTAATGCGGGTTAAGTTTCACGTCAGCCGCGGCGGCCACGGCCTTCGGCGCGAGGGTGACTTCCTTGTGGGCGGCAGCCTAACACGCCCCCGAAAGTCGGTCAAACCAGCCTGCTTGACAACCCCGGCACCCGCCTTTAGAGTGAGACCTTTGCCTCGAACTCCGTCATTCAGAACGCACGCGACAGTGCGCTCTTGCACCGGGAAAAAGCAGTGGCTCGAACTACCAAGAAACGCGCAAAGCAGCTCAAGCACGACAAGTTCCGCGACACGGCGACGGACGTGTACGAACGTCTCTCGACCCGCGTCGAGGGGCGCGAGCGTACGCTCCTCTACGTGGCGAGCGCGGTCGTCGCCGTCGCCGTCCTCGCCGTCCTCTTCTCATGGTGGCGCGGCAGCCGAGCGGAGGCGGCGAACCTCGCGCTCTCCAGGGCTATCGAGATCGCCGAGGCCCCCGTCACGACCGGCACGCCGACGCCCGGCGAGACAGGCCCAAGCTTCTCCAGCGAGCAGGAGCGCGCGCGCAAGGCCGTCGAAGCCTTCCAGAAGATTCAGAAAGACTATGGCTCGCCCTACAGCGACAT
>JALZHC010000175.1 GCA_030914105.1 Acidobacteriota bacterium | reverse complement strand
TGGGGGTGCAGAAGCTCCCAAGGGTTCGGCTGTTCGCCGATTAAAGCGGTACGTGAGCTGGGTTTAGAACGTCGCGAGACAGTTCGGTCCCTATCTGGTGTGGGCGGAGCAGGTTTGAGGGAATCTGACCTTAGTACGAGAGGACCGGGTTGGATCCACCTCTAGTGTACGAGTTATCCCGCCAGGGGTAGCGCTCGGTAGCTACGTGGAGCATGGATAAACGCTGAATGCATCTAAGCGTGAAGCCAGACCCAAGATGAGACCTGCCCGTGAGACTCGTGGTAGACCACCACGTTGATAGGCTGGGTGTGAAAGCGTGGCAACACGTTCAGCTAACCAGTACTAATCAGTCCCAAGGCTTGACCGTAAAATTTACTGACGAGCAACAAGCCTTGCGCAGCCGCCTAACGGCTTCACTATTCGATTCTCAAAGCCCTTTGGGCTGACACGTTCTTTCAAGTTTTCCGGTGGTTTTGTCGAGAGGGTCACACCCGTTCCCATCCCGAACACGGAAGTTAAGCCTCTCGGAGCCGATGGTACTGCGCGGGAAGCTGCGTGGGAGAGTAGGACGCCGCCGGATTAATTCTTACGACGCGCAAAGCCCGCTCGGTCTTTACAGACTTCGAGCGGGCTTTCGTTTTTGCGCGTTCTCTTGGAGAATAGGCTGCGGAAAGTCTGAGACTGACTTAAAACCTTCGAGGTCGCGTTCGAGAGATGAAAAACCTTTTCGGCATTCTTGTGCTCGTCAGCCTGCTCGGCCTTCCCGGCTGCGCCGCGAAAGAACAGGGGCCGCAGAAAGACTACGAGGTCGTCAACACGTACCCGCACGACCCTTCGGCCTTCACGCAGGGACTCATCTTTCAGGACGGCGCTTTGATCGAGAGCACGGGCCTTGAGAAGCATTCGACGCTGCGGCGCGTAGAGCTTCAGACCGGCAAGGTCTTGCAGAAGGTTGACGTGCCGCCCTACTTCTTCGCCGAGGGCATGACACTCTTCGGCGGGAAGATTTACCAGCTCACCTGGAAGGGCGAGAAGGGCTTCATCTACGACCCGCAGACCTTCGAGAAGACGGGCGAGTTCACATACACGGGCGAGGGCTGGGGCCTCACGCACGACGCCGACTCGCTGATTTTGAGCGACGGCACGAACCAGATACGCTTCCTCGACCCCTCGACCTACAAGGTCAAGCGCACCATCAGCGTCCTCGACGGCGACCACCCGCTCGAAGAGATCAACGAACTCGAATACGTCCGCGGCGAAATCCTCGCCAACGTCTGGCACGACAACCGAATCGTCCGCATCGACCCGCAGACCGGGCGCATCAACGGCTGGGTTGACCTCTCCGGCCTGCTCAAGCCCGGCGAGGTCACGGACGAAGAGGCGGTCTTAAACGGCATCGCCTACGACGAGCGCGGCGACCGGCTCTTCGTCACGGGCAAGCTCTGGCCGAAACTTTTCGAGATCAAGCTGAAGAAGAAGTAAGCGGGGCACGCATCAAAGATATTTTCGAGTGATAGTGAGTTTTGGCAGAGCTGATGCTTGTAAATGATAGGCGGGCATTTGGCAAGTTTAGTTCACCGCAGAGGGACGCAGAGACTCGCAGAGGATTGCGCTTTGGACTCAACCTTGTGAGCTAAGTCTTGCCTTCCTCAGCGCCCCCTCTGCGTCCTCTGCGCCTGCGGCGGTGAATAGAACTTACTCTAAGCTCAAGCGGGCACCGAACCGAAGCCGACGGAGATGAGTTTCGAGACCTACTTCCGCGCCTGCTCTTACGCGATGATCGCGTGCGGCGTGCTGGCGCTCGCGCTGGCGGGCGGGGTCGGCGTGTGGCTCGCGCTGGCGTTCGCCGCGGTGCTCGCCGCGTCCTGGCGGCTCGCGGGGACGCACTGGCAGTTGTCGGAGCGCGCGGGCCTGTTCGTCGTGCTGCTGGCGCTTCCCGCCTTCTACCTCGACTGGAGATTGCAGAGGGCCGGCGCGGTCGAGAGCGGCGCGCAGGTCTACGCGGGCGTGAGCGCGCTCGTCCACTTCACGCTCGTCCTCTCCTCGATCAAGCTGCTGCAGATTAAGTCCGACCGCGACTGGCTCTTTCTCTACCTCATCTCCTTCTTCGAGGTGCTGCTCGCCGCGGGCCTCAGCGCCGGCCCCTCGTTCCTGGCGGCGCTGTGCGCGTACCTCTTCGCGGCCCTGCTCGCCGTCGTCGGCTTCGAGCTGAGGCGTTCGAGCCGGCTCGCGCCCGCAGCCGAGAGCCGCCTGCTCGTCGCCAACGACCCGAAGTTCCTCTGGCGTCGCGGGCGCAGGCCGAAGGCCAGGGGCGCGCGTGCGCTCCGCCGCCTGCCAGTCGCGGCGCTCTGCCTGTTCGTCCTGATATTCGGGTTGGCGCTGCCAATCTTCTTCATCACGCCGCGCTCGACCGAGGGCGCGCTCGCCATGCCGGGCGGCGCGCCTTCGTCCGGCTTCGTCGGCTTCTCCGAGCGCGTGACGCTCGGAGACATCGGGCGTCTGAATGAGAGCAACCAGCTCGTGATGCGCGTGAGGGTTGAGGGGCCGGGCGCGTCGCGCGCCGGGGGGTTGCGCTGGCGCGGCGTCGCGCTCGACCGCTTCGACGGTCGCCACTGGTTCCAGTCCAACGACTCGCGCGCGGCCTACTCCGCCGGTGACGGCGACCTCTTCCGCCTCGGCACGACCGAAGACCTCAGCCATGTGACGACGCAGACCTTCTTCGTCGAGCCGATTGACACGCCCGTCCTCTTCGCCGCCCCGCGCGCCGTCGCCATCCAGGGCGCCTTCCCTTACGTCCGGCGCGACCGCGACGACGCACTCTCCACGCGCCCGCACGCGCAGGAGCGGATCACTTACACCGTCTACTCCGACACCTTCGAGCCAACGCCGGAGCGCCTGCGCGCAGACCGCATGCCCGACCCGAAGGGCACGACCGCGAACCTGCGCCGCCCCGTCGAAGACTACCTGCAACTGCCCCCGACTCTCGACACGCGCGTCGCAAGTCTTGCCTGGACTATCGTCCGACAGGCCGGCGCGCGCAACATCTACGACGCGGCGCGCGCCATCGAGGCGCACCTCAACCGCAACGCATACGGCGGCGACTACCGCTACTCGCTCACGATGCGCGCCGCAGGGCCAGACCCGCTCTCTGACTTCCTCTTCAACGTGCGCGCGGGCCACTGCGAGTATTTCGCGACCGCCATGGCCGTCATGCTGCGCAGCTTGCGCATCCCGGCGCGCGTCGTTAACGGCTTCCAGACCGGCGAGTATAACAGCGCGGCGGACGCATACGTTGTCCGCCAGGCCGACGCGCACTCGTGGGTCGAGGTCTACTTCTCGGAAAACGATTCGTGGGTGACGTTCGACCCGACGCCCGCCGACGGTCGCGCCGCCGGCACGAGCGGCACGGGTCTGTCGGCGAGCCTGCGCCGCTACGCCGACGCGCTCGACCTGTTTTGGCTCCAGTACGTCGTCGCTTATGATAGGCGCGGTCAGCAGACGCTCGCGCGAAGCGTCGAGGAGCGCGTCAGCTCTTCCGTCCGCGGCGCGTCGCAGTCCGCCGATTCGCTCCGCGCGCGCCTGTCCGCGTGGTGGACAGGCCGCGGCGGCGCGGGCCTGCTCGCCGTACTGCCTTCGCCGCTCGCGATTGCGCCCGGCCTCTTCTTCCTGGCCGCCGCGGTCTTCGTCTGGCTGCGCCGCGAGCAACTGCTCAAGCTCCTGCGCGGCAGAAGGGGCGCGAAGGCGGACGCGGCGGTCGTCGAATTTTATGAGCGCATGACCGAGGCTCTCGCCGCGCGCGGCCTGCGCCGAAGCGCCGACCAGACGCCGCTCGAATTCGCCGAGACGACCGGCACGCATGAAGTTCTCGCAATAACGCAGGCTTATAATCGCGTCCGCTTTGGCGCGCATCATCTAACCAGCGCCGAGGTCGCCGAAGTCGAGCGGTCTCTGCGGAGCATGAAGGAAAGAAGAAGTGATAAGACTTAAAGTCAGGAGTCTGGAGTCTCGGAGTCTGGAGTCGAAGGCAAGCGGTCTTGACTCCAGACTCTCAGACTCCTGAGTCTAAGACTCCTCTTATCACTCATCACCGTTTTATGAAGAAAGTCGGATTCATCAGTCTAGGCTGCCCGAAGAACCTCGTTGACAGCGAGGTGATGATGGGTCAGCTTCGAGAGAAGGGCTACGAGATCACGGGCGACGCTTCGGAGGCGGAGACGCTCGTCGTCAACACGTGCGGCTTCATTGACGCGGCGAAGAAGGAGTCTATTGACGCCATCCTCGAAGCGGCGCGTCTGAAGTCGGAAGGGAAGTGCAAGCGGCTCGTCGTCGCCGGCTGCCTCGTCGAGCGCTACCGCGAAGAGCTGCGCGCGGAGATTCCCGAAGTGGACGCCTTCATCGGCACGAGCCAGATTGGCGACATCATGACCGTCGCCGACGAGCGCGTCAACACGCGGCAACTTCCCGTGCTGCCGCTCGGCAACCAGACGGCCACTTATCTCTACGACGAGTCAACGCCGCGCCTGCTTGCGACGCCCGGCCACTTCGCCTACGTCAAGATCGCCGAAGGCTGCGACCGCCCCTGCGCCTTCTGCTTCATCCCGCAGATGCGCGGCCATTTTCGCAGCCGACGCTTCGGCTCTGTCCTGGCGGAGGTCAGGCAGCTCGCCGAGCGCGGCGTCAAAGAGATTATCCTCGTCGCGCAGGACTCCTCGCGCTACGGCGAAGACCTCGGCGAGCGTGACGCGCTGGCGCACTTGATGCGCGAGCTATGCCGCCTCGAAGGCGTCGAGTGGGTGCGCGTGATGTACACCTACCCGACGCACATCAGCGACCGATTCCTCGACGTGCTCGCGGAGGAGCCGAAGGCCGTCAAGTACCTCGACCTGCCCTTGCAGCACGCCTCACAGAACGTCCTGCGACTGATGAAGCGCGGCGGCAGCCGCGCCTCGCTCGAACGCCTCATCGAGCGCGTGCGCGAGCGCGTGCCGGGCGTCGCCGTCCGCACGACCTTCATCACCGGCTTTCCGGGCGAGACGGAAGAGGACTTCCGCGAGCTGCTCGCCTTCGTCCGCAACGTCGAGTTCGAGCGCGTCGGCGTCTTCACATACTCGGACGAGGAGGGCACGCCTGCCTTCGAGCTGCCGGACAAGGTTGACGCTGGTGTCGCGCGACGCCGCCGCGCGCGTCTGATGAAGGAGCAGTCGCGCATCTCGCTCCGGCGCAACCGCGCGCGCGTCGGAGAAACTTTGCGCGTGCTCTTCGAGGGTGAATCCGAAGAGTCAGACCTGCTCTGGCAGGGCCGCGCCGAGACTCAAGCACCCGACATAGACGGCTGCGTCCTCATCAACGACGCGCCCGAAGGCTGCCGCCCTGAGCCGGGCGACTTCGTCAACGTCCGCGTCACAGAGGCGCAGGAGTACGACCTCGTCGGAAGGATTGTTTAAGAGCAGTCAGCGTTCAGCACTCAGCTTTTCCCCGCCGATTCCTGAGGGATAAAGCGAAGGCCGTGACTTGGGTAAGATAAAGACTGAGAGCTAAAAGCTGACTGCTGAGCGCCGAACGCTTCCAATGCCGCGAGCCAAAGAGACGAGCGACGTGATAAGCCCGCCGGTCGTCGGAGCGGCGCGCGTCGCCGTCACGCCGGGCAGGCGGACGGCGGGCGACTACCTTGCGCTGGCGTTGGCGACGTGCGGGGTCGGGCTGATCCCGCTCGCACCGGGGACTTGGGGCGCAGGAGTGGGCGTCGGCGTCTACGTCCTGGTCGTGTGGCTCGCGGAGACGGCGTTCGTGCGCGGCGGCGCGCGCGGGCTTGAGTCGTCCTCTTCTTTTCAAGTGTTGCTGACGACGCTACTGCTCGTCGTCGTCTTCGCGGTCTCGGCGGCGGGGACTTGGGCGGCGACGCGCGCGGAGAAGCTTCTGGGGAAGAAAGACCCCGGCGCAGTGGTCGTTGACGAGGTGGCGGGGCAGTTGGTCGCGCTGCTGTTCGTGCCGAGAGGCGCGGGCTGGTGGGCCCTGGTCGCGGCCTTCGTCGCGTTCCGCGTGTTCGACATCTGGAAGCCGTACCCTGTGAGGCGACTCGAAGGCTTGGGCGGCGGCCTCGGCATCATGGCCGACGACCTGCTCGCCGGCTTCTACGCCGCCGCGGTCACGTCGCTGCTGATTTCTATCCGAATACTTTTCTGACGGAGGGCTTCGATGGAGGAGACGAAAGAGACGAACGAGTCGAGCGCGCCGGGCGAGGGCGGCGGCACGCCGCAACGCGACGCGGAGGCGACGAGCGGCGAAACCCTGAGCGACATCGAAGAGAGCGAGAAGGTCTCGACCGGCGGCGGCGCAGGCTCTGAGAGCAGCCCGCTCGAAACCTCGACGCCCAGCCCCGACGCGGGAGGCAGTGGCCGCGCCGACGGCAGCGAGACGGGCGGGCCGATGTGACGCCGGAGAAGTCCGGCGTCCGGAGTCGCGAGTCTGGAGTCAAAGCCCAACCGCTTCTGATCTCAGATTCCAGACTCCAGACTCCAGACTCCAGACTCTTTATGCCGGAAATCAAAATTTTTGTCGCCGACGACGTGAACGAGGGCGGGCTTGAGCCTTTGCGCTCCGCCGGGTTCGAGGTGGAGAAGCGGACGGGCTTGAAGGGCGAGGAGCTGGCCGAGGCTGTGAGGGGCTGCGACGGGCTGATCGTGCGCAGCGAGACGAAGGTGACGGCGCAGTTGTTGGAAGAAGCGACGCGCCTGCGCGTCATCGGTCGCGCGGGCGTCGGCGTGGACAACATAGACGTGGCGGCGGCGACGCAGCGCGGCGTCGTCGTGATGAACGCGCCGGACGGCAACACGATGACGACCGCCGAGCACACGCTCGCGCTCCTGCTCGCGCTCGCGCGTCGCGTGCCGCAGGGCAACGCGAGCCTTCGGGCCGGGCGCTGGGAGCGCAAGCGGTTCGTCGGCACGGAAC
>JALZHC010000758.1 GCA_030914105.1 Acidobacteriota bacterium | reverse complement strand
CGGGCGGGCCGAGCGAGGCTGTGACGCGCAAGCGAAGTCACCCGAAGGCGGTGGCCCGGCTTGCGCGTACACGTCTTCGGGGGCGACGAAGGGCATGAGAAAGAAGAAGAGGATAAAGCGTCATTGGTCGGGCGCGCTGGCAGGGCTGGCGGGCTTGGCGGGGCTGACAGCCGGCGCGGTCGGCACGGCGCTGTTGCTGCGCCGAAGGGGCGAGCCGAAGTCGAAGGATGCCGTCTACCCTGAGTACAACCGCCACGCGACCGACCGCTGGGCGCGACCCGGCATGCCCGTTACCTTCCGCGCCGAGCTGATGCCGGGCCGCAGCCGCTCCGAGCGCATCTTCCGCGTCGCCGAAGTCCTCCCCAGCGGTCGCGTCACGCTCGAAGACTTCGTGGGCGAGCACGCCGAGACGGAGTTCGAGCCGATACGCTAGGTGGCCGTATCATCCAAGACAATTTTCTTCTCCTGCGACCACCCGCCCTTGCCGGCAGAGACGTTCTTGTGCCCGCGAGAATACTCGAAGGTGAAGATGACACGACCGCTACAGTTCGGAGCAAATCCCTCGTTGCTATCGTGGATTCTGTAACCGAGAATCTTTCCACCGTAGTATGACGGTTCTTTCTGCTTTTTGTGAAAGTAGATATCGCCTCCGACCAACGCCTGAGCTGTCTGTGGCGTAACTTCCCAGCACCAGCTCTCAAAGACATTACCTTTAATTGGATTGAAGTGCCCTCCACGTTCTATCAGGTGAATTCGCGGCATCAAGTTTATCCTTTCTCCCACTCTTCACGGTCAACGCCGTAGATAATCACCTTCGTCCCGAAGACATCCCACTCGCCTCGTGGCCGCTCGCCGAGGCGCTCGGCGACGCGGATTGAGGCCATGTTGTCGGGGGCGATGAGGCTGATGACGCGCGTCTGGTTCAGTTCATTGAACGCGTACTCGACCGAGGCGCGCGCGGCCTCCGTCGCGTAGCCGCGACCCCAGAAGGCACGCCGCAAAGTCCAGCCGACCTCCAGCCCCGGCCAGCCTTCGGGACGCCAGCACCCGACGCGCCCGACCATCTCGCCGACGCCGCGCTCCTCGACCGCCCAGAAGCCGTAGCCGCGCAACACACGGTGGCCGATGACCATCGCCATGTTGCGCCAGGCTTCGGCGCGCGACATCGGCTTGCCGCCGAGGAAGCGCACGACCTCCGGGTCGGCCAACATCTCCGCGTATGCGTCCGTGTCCGACTCGCGGAACTCGCGCAGGACGAGTCGTTCAGTTTCGAGAATTGGAGTCAAAGTCAATTCAACCTCGCCGATAGAGTTTGCTCAGTTCAACCTCGCCGCCGGTGTTGGCCTTGAAGGCCGCGCGTCGTGACTTTATATCACGTGCGCGCGCCAAATCATGCGCGTCGAGGCGTGCGCGGCCACACAGACTTTGGAATCAGCCCGCCGTTTTCTACAATGCGCAAAGACCACTCTATGACCCGACAACAAAGCTTCCGCGCGGCCTCCGTCGCCGCCGTCGCAATCGCCACGCTCGTCCTGTCTTCCGCCCAGGCCGCCGCGCGTCAGGGCCGCAGGCCGCGCCCGCGTCCGGCGCGTGACGCCGCCAACGCCGGACAAACAAGGCTGACGCCGCATCGCGTCAAGCTCTCCGACGGCAGGTCGTTCGAGCTGAACCTGCCCGAAGGTTTTGGCATCAGCGTCGCCGCGCAGGGCCTCAAGCGTGTGCGCTTCATGGCGAGGAGTCCGGACGACCGCGTCTTCGTTACCGACATGTACAACCTCGCCGACAACACGAAGGGCGCGGTCTACATCCTCGAAGACTTCGACCCGGCCAGTAAAAGTTTCAAGAAGGTGACGCCGTACCTCACGCGCCTGCGCAACCCGAACAGCGTCGCCTTCTACACGGACGCGTCGGGCGCGGACTGGCTCTACCTCGCGCTCACAGACCGACTGCTGCGCTACCGCTACACGCGCGGCGAGGCCGCGCCGACCTCCAGGCCCGAAGTGCTCGCCACGTTCCCCGACTACGGCCTCAACTACAAGTACGGCGGCTGGCACCTGACGCGCACCGTCTTGGTTGGCGGCAACGGCAAGATTTACGTCTCGGTCGGGAGCAGTTGCAACGCCTGCGTCGAGACGGAAGAGGTGCGCGCGAGTATCCTTGAGATGGAGCCGGACGGGAAGCATCAGCGCCACTACGCGCGCGGCATGCGCAACGCCGTGGGCCTGCGCTGGGTGGACGGGCGACTCTACGCGACCAACATGGGGGCCGACCACCTCGGCGTTGATAAACCAGCCGACACGATGTACGCCGTGCGCGACGGGGCGAACTACGGCTGGCCCTTCTGCTACCAGTCGGGCGCGCGCGTCTTCGCCGACCCGAAGTTCAACCCGCGCGGCGCTCGTTGGAACTGCCGCAACGTGCCCGTCGCTTACTCGGCGTTTGACGCGCACAGTGCGCCGCTCGGCCTTGAGTATTTCGCGGAGGGAAGCGCGCCGGAGCTGCAAGGCTCGTTTCTCGTCGCCCTGCACGGCTCGACGCGCAAGAGCCTCGGTCGCGGCTACCGCGTAGTGCGCGTCGCGGGCAGTGCGGACGGCGGCGCGCAGCCCGAAGACTTCATCACGGGCTTCCTCAAGGCGGGCACGGTCTATGGTCGCCCGGCGGACATCTTCGCCTACGGGCGCGACGCCTTCCTTCTGACGGACGACCGCGCGGGCGTCGTCTATTACGTCTACAGGAAGTGAAGGTCAGGTCTGCGGGAAGTGAGCGGATGAGCACGCCGACGGAAACATTGAA
>JALZHC010000757.1 GCA_030914105.1 Acidobacteriota bacterium | reverse complement strand
GGGATGTTCAATATCTTCCTCACGGTCTTCTTCGCCTCTCTGGCTTTCGCCTTCGTTGACCCGTTCTTCTTCATCGGCTACCTCATCTCCATCGCCATCTTCGGCTTGTATCAGGCCATTTTCATGGCGAACGCGGGCGGCGCGTGGGACAACGCGAAGAAGGTGGTCGAGGTCGAGCTCAAGGAGAAGGGGAGCGACCTGCACGCCGCGACGGTCGTCGGCGACACCGTCGGCGACCCCTTCAAGGACACCTCCTCGGTGGCGATGAACCCGGTCATCAAGTTCACGACGCTCTTCGGCCTGCTCGCGGTCGAGCTGGCCCTGTCGGTCTTCCGCAGCCGCGGCGACCACACGCTCAACTACATTCTGGCCGCGCTCTTCTTCCTCATCTCCGTCTTCTTCGTCCACCGCTCGTTCTACGGGATGCGCATCGGCGGGGGCGCGGAGGTCGAGAGCGTCGGTGCGGTGGGCGCGAGCGCCGCGGGCGACTAACTAACAGTCTGGAGTTCGGAGTCAAGGCAGCACGACTCTCGCGCTCCGCGGCTTCGACTCCAGACTCCGGACTTCAGACTCCAGACTTCGGACTCCAGACTCTTATGAGCACTTACGCAAAAGCCGAAACGCTTGTGGGCGCGGTCGCCGCGCCGCTCGGTTGGGTGAGGTCGGTCGTGCTGGTCGTCGCCTTCAGCCTGCTCGTGGCGCTGGCGGCGCAGGTCGCCGTGCCGCTTCCCTGGACGCCCGTGCCCTTGACGTTGCAGACGTTTGCCGTGCTTCTGACGGGCGCGCTCCTGGGGTCGCGCCTCGGCGCGCTCGCGCTCGTCTTCTACCTCTTCGAGGGCGCGGCGGGGCTTCCCTTCTTCACGCGCGGCGCGGGCGGCTATCTTTACCTCGTCTCAAGCCCGACCGCCGGCTACCTCTTCGCCTTCCCCTTCGCCGCGTTCGTCACGGGCTACCTGGCTGAGCGCGGATGGGACAGACGATTCTTGACGGCGGCGCTGGCGATGGCGCTCGGCTCGCTCGTCATACTCGCGGGCGGATGGGCCTGGCTCGCCGTCCTGACACGCTCGGCGTCGGCGGCGTTCGCGTCCGGCGTCGCGCCGTTCGTCGTCGGCGACATCGTCAAGGTCGCGCTCGCCGCCGCGGCGCTGCCCGCGGGCTGGGCGCTGCTGCGAACGCGCGGCCACGGCACAGACTAAAATCCCCTGCTCAGAGTTGAAATCAAGTCTCCCCCAGGCTTCACGGAGGAGAGCGATGAGATTCGAGACCCTCGCAGTCGCCGCCCTTTCGCTCGCACTCGCGGGCGCACACGCCACACGCGCGCAGGACGAGAACGCGCTCCGCATCGCGCCGCTGCTCTACAACGGCCAGGTCGTGCCGGGAGAGATATTCGAGCTGCGCGTCGAGGGACTGGGGCAGCGTTTCACTTCGCCGCCGTCGGGCGGCGAACTCCAGGTTCAGGTCACGCAGGACGGCTCGACGCAGACGGTCGCGGCGCGGACGGCGACGCCCGTCTTCATCCGCGAAGGCGACGCGCGCCTGGGCGGGACGGGCGGCGAGGCGTCGTCGGGGCTGAAGGCTTATCAGAGCGTGAGCTTCGTCGTGCCGCGCACACTGCACGCGGGCGAGGCCGAGGTCGTCGTCGCGTACCGACGGCTTCGGAGCGCGCCTGCGCGTCTGACGGTCGTCGAACGACCGCCGCGCCCTCTGATCGGCGGCGCGCCCATCATCAGCGTGGGGCCTTCGGGCATGACGCCTCCGCCGCGCGCGGGCGATGCGGCCTCGATTCCGGGGCTGCGGCTGGAGCGCGGCGCGAAGAAGGTCGAGCTGCACGTGCGCCCGCTCTTCGACCCCGCAGACGCGGACGCCGCCGTGCTCGTGCGCTTCCGGCAGGGCGGCGCGTACTACGACGCGCCCGCGCGCGTCGTGCACCAGGAGGGCGGGACGCAGAACCTGCCGAGCGGCGGCGTGCGTCTCTCGCCCGCGCGCGACGTTCTTGAGGTTGACGTGCCGGAGCTGCTCGCGCCGGGCGAGGCCGAGCTGGAAGTTTCCCTGCGCGCGGGCGCGCAGACGAGCGAGGCGGCGACGCTTCGCGTCACCATCACGGACGCCGAGCGCGCGAGCGAAGCGCCGAAGGAGGCCGCACCGCGTCTGCTCGCGGTCACGCCGCGCAGGGTCGGCGCGGGGCAGGCGCTGATGATCTCGGTTGACCGTCGGCGCGCGCTCGACCCAGACCCTTCAAAGGTGCAGTTGGTCTTCGAGGCGCAGGACGGCACGCGCTACGCCATCAAGCCTGAGATGAACAGCGCCGTGCGGCGGCCCGACGCGCCGCCGGACTCGCCGGTGCTTCTGGTCGCGCGGCCTTCGAGTCAAATCATCGGCCCGGCGATGGTGCGCCTCGTGAACCCCGCGCGCGAGGAGTACGCGGGCGCTTCGAGCGAGCCGGCGTTGGTCGAGATCGTCGAAGAAGCGCAGCCGCCGCGGCTCGTCTCCGTCAACGAGTCCACGAAGGCAGAACTCGCGCAGCTCCGTCAGCTCTACGAGGCGCAGACGAGCGCCGGGCGTGAGTTCACGCCTTACGACCCTTCGGCGCGCTACCTCACAATCCGCGCCGAAGGTCTCGACTACAATCCGCGCTTCCTGCGCGTGCGTCTGGAGCAGGAGGGGCGCGAGGCCGTCACGCTCGGCTACGGCGACTTCTCTCTCTTCACGGATAACGCCGTCGTCGTCCGCGTGCCGAACTCTCTGGGCGCGGGCGCGACGCGCGTCACGGTCGAGAGCCGCGGCGAGCGCGGCTACAG
>JALZHC010000174.1 GCA_030914105.1 Acidobacteriota bacterium | reverse complement strand
GGTGCTCGAATCCGAGGAGCTGAAGGGCAAGGAGGGCGAGACCGCTTATCTTCACCTCCCGGCTTCGGGCGGCGGCGCGAAGGCGACGCGCCTTCTGCTCGTCGGCGTCGGCGAGCGCTCGGACTACCGCGCCGCGCAGGTCTCACAGTTCGCGGGGGCAGCCGTGCGCGCCTTGCGCTCGCGCAACGTGAAGACGGTCGGCCTCGCCCCGCGCCTCGAAGGAGTGGACGCCGCGCTCACGGCTTCCGCGGCGGTCGAAGGCGCGATCATGGGCCTCTTCGAGCCGGACAAGTACCGCACGGTCGAGAAGGAGGAGCGCGCGATTGAGCGTGTGGTCGTCGTCGTCGAGAGAGCGGACGAAGAGGCTTTGCGGCGCGGGGCCGAGCGCGGGCGTATCGTCGGCGAGTCGGTCAACTTCACGCGCGACCTCGCCAACGAGCCGGGCGCGTACATGACGCCGACCATCATGGCCGAGCGCGCGCAACAGGTCGCCAACGAGTTCGGGCTGGAGATTGACGTGCTCGACCAGGCGCGGGCCGAAGCCGAGGGCATGGGCGCGTTCCTCTCGGTCGCGCGCGGCTCGGATCAGCCGCCGAAGATGATAGTTCTCAAATACATGCCCGAAGGCAAGAGGGCGGTCGAGGACGGCGAGGACTATCTCGCGCTCGTCGGCAAAGGCATCACCTTCGACACGGGCGGCATCTCGATCAAGCCGAGCGAGAACATGGAGCTGATGAAGTACGACATGACGGGCGGCGCGACCGTCATCGGCGTGATGCGCGCCGTCGCGCAGCTCAAGCCGCCGATTCCCGTCCTCGGCGTCGTCCCCGCCACAGAGAACATGCCTTCGGGCAAGGCGACGAAGCCGGGCGACGTCGTGCGCGCGATGACGGGCAAGACCATCGAGGTCATCAACACGGACGCCGAAGGCCGTCTCATCCTCGCCGACGCAGTCGCCTACGCCAAGAAGCTCGGCGCGACGCGCGTTATAGACATGGCGACGCTGACGGGCGCAGTCTCCATCGCGCTCGGCGACGTGAACACAGGTCTGCTCGGAACGGATCAGGAGTTGATTGACGAAATCATCGAGTCGGGCCGCGAGGTCGGCGAGAAGTTCTGGCAGCTCCCTCTCGACAAGGAGTATACGAAGCAGATCAAGTCCGACATCGCCGACATCAAGAACGTCGGCGGGCGCAAGGCCGGGACGATCACCGCCGCCGCCTTCATCAAGGAGTTTGCCGACGGCGTCTCCTGGGCGCACCTCGACATCGCCGGCACGGCCTGGGGCGACGAGGCCAAGCCCTTCCGCGCCAAAGGCCCGACGGGCGTCGCCGTCCGCACGCTCCTCAACTTCATCGAGCGCGCTTCGAGGCGCGCCGCGGAGGACGGCGGGGCGAGCAGTGTGAAGTGACGAAGGACGGCCCAAAGAGGCTTTTCGACGGACGCCGGTGTTTACTAATGTGAACGCCGGCGTCTATTTTTGTGGACGATTTCGGCAGGGCTTCAGGAAAGTTTTTTGAAATATCGAAGGCTTTCGCTTGCCAGTAATTTGGCATTTGTGTTGCAATACGGATTGCCGGACGGCCGTTGGTGCGGTTTACACGAAGTCCTCGCCCCCCTCGGTGGCCGCCCGAGGTAAGCGCCGCACCGGGGCCGCTTCACCGCTCACAGCGCATTCGTCCCGCAGCCGAATAATTCACGTATCTGCCCTCATCCCGCGGGAATTTCGGGCGGGACGAATGCGCCGAAAAATGTTATAGTGACGCCGACGGACGAAGCCTCCCACTCGTCGGCGGTTGGCGCTTGCAGGCATCCCTTCCGGTGTGCGTTCGCTGGCCGCGGAAGTCGTTCGGGAAAGCGCCGTGGTTGATTATTACGACATCCTAAGGGTCAAGCGGACGGCGTCGGCGGCGGAAATCAAGTCGGCCTACCGGAAGCTCGCGCGCGAGAAGCACCCGGACTTAAAGGGCGGGAGCGAGGAATCGACGCGCGAGTTCGCACGTATCTCACTGGCCTACCGGACGCTGAGCGACCCGCAAGAGCGCGCCTACTACGACTCACGACTCAAGCGCATCTACAGCGACGACTTCGGAGGCTCTGTCTTCCGCTCGAACAACCCGCACGCGCAAAGGATGCGCCGCATGGCCGTGCAGGCGCGCTACAACAAGATCGTCGACCAGTTCATCGAGGCCGAGCGGCGCGAGACCTTCGCGCTCCAGCAGGCGGTCTTCACCACGGTCACTCTGTTCCTCTCGACCTTCTTCGTCGCGATGTTCAAGCCGCGGCTCTGGGACTCCTTCAGCCTCTTCGGTCGGGCCGTCATGCTCGCGCTCTTCGCCATCGGCCTGTGGCACCTGGCCGTGCGGCTCAAAGCCTGCTTCGACCACTACACCTACAAGCCGAAGTCAGTCCACGACTCGATCATCAACGCCGAGGACGAACGCGCAGACAAGCCCTTCACGCGCTTCACGGCCTCGACCTTCCTCATCCTCGGCTACGCCGCGAGCCTCGCCGCCGGCCTCTTCGTCGGCTCGCACGCACACTACGTCATCATCTTCAACGACCTGCCCTACCTCTTCGGCCAGCACTTCCGCCTCGACCTCCTCTTCTACCCGCCCATCGCCGTGCTCATCGTTGACACGATGCACACCGTCGCCTCCAAGATTGACTGAGGCCGCCGCGCCGAAAGAGTCTCGCCGAGCGCCGAGACGAGCGCAGACCTTAACCTTGCGCCCCCCGCACGTCTCGTGTATATTTCGCCGCTAGGAGCCGGTTTCGGCTTCTCCAGAGCGCCAAGCAAAAAATCAAGAGGGACGCCTTCGGGGCCGGGCCGCCGAGCGCCCGTTCCTTAAAGTCGGAGACGCATTCCGGTTCGTTCTGCCCCCTTCTTGCGGGCCGGTGAACTTCGAGGTTTGAAGACAAAGAGTTTGCTAATCCCGGAGACTCTAACAACCGAAGTGAATGACAGAGACGCGCGCGCGCAAGAAGCCGCGCCGCAGCCGAACGCCGACGGCACACCCGCCCTCGTCCGCTCCGCGCCGACGCCGAGTTGACCGCGGCCAGAGCCGTCCGGCTTCGCACGAAGGGAGCCGTCCGATGGCTAAGCGCATCAACGAGCGCCAGCGCCTCGCGCTCAAGCTCGAACACCTTACCGACACGGAAGTCAGCGAAGTCCTCGACTACATCTCCATCATGGAGTCAATGCGCCGTGCCGCGCTCGTACCGGCGGCGTGGGAGGACGAGCTGGTCTCGCTCCTGGCCGACTCGAAGGAGAACCTGCGCGCGCGCCAGGCCTTCGAGTGGGAGTCCGTGCGCCGACGCGCCGAGCGCCGCGCTGCGCTCAGCTACCCGGCCCGCGCATGACTAGAGCGAGCGCCGACAGTCGCGAATCGAGAAAGCATCCGGCCGCGCGCACGCGCCGCGATTTAGTCGCGCGTGCGCGCAGCGGTTCAGCAACACGCACGCGCCGCAGTTCAGGCGCGCACACGCGCCGCAGCTCAGGCGCGCGCACATTCCGCGCGCGCAGCCTCGCCGCACTCTTCTCTTCGGCTCTCGCAATCCTTCTCGCCGCGTCGCCCGCGCCGGCACGTCTGGCCTTCAACTATCTTCTGTCCCCGACGCAGTCTGAACTCACGCCGCTCCAGCGCGAAATCGAAGCACAGAAAGCGCGCCTCTCATCAGCCGACGCCGAAGAGCGGCGCGACGCGTTGATGCGTCTCGGCGCGTTGAAGCGGCCCGAAGGCTCGCGCGCGGCGGCGGCGGCGCTCGGCGACGCCTCGGCCATCGTCCGCGCGACCGCGGCGCACGCCGTCCTCTCGCTCGGCCACGAAGAAGCGGCTGCGCTCGTCCTGCCTCTGCTCGGAGACCGCGACGAGTTCGTGCGGCGCGAGGCGGCCTACGCGCTCGGCGAGACGCGCAGCCGCGCGGGCCTCGCCGCGCTCGTCGCCGCGGTCGAGGCAGACAAGAAGCCTTCCGTCCGCGCCGCCGCGGCGGTCGCGCTCGGACAGATCGGCGACGCCTCCGCCGTCCCCGCGCTCGCGGCAGCACTCTCGAGCCGCCCGGTCACTTCGGCTGCCACGAAGCGCGCCAGGAAACTGAAGGCCGAGACGGACGAGTTCGTGCGCCGCGCCTCGGCGGTCGCGCTCGGACAGATCGGCAGCCGCGACGCCGTGCCCGCGCTCGTCGAGGCTCTGTCAGACGAGCGAGCGCCCTCGGACGTGCGCCGCGAATCCGCGCGCGCGCTCGGCCTCATCGGCGACCCTTCCGCAGTCCCCGCACTCCGAGCCGTGCTCACAGCACAAGACCCTTACCTGTCGAGCATCGCGTTCGAGGCGCTCCGAAAGATTGACCCACAGAGCGCGAGGCGTCCCGGCTAAATCCGCGCGCCGAAGAGAGGAGCGACCTCGTCAAAGAGGGAGGCGGGAAGAAAAAGCGGAAAGAAAAAGGCGGGAAGAGTGTCAGACTCTTCCCGCCTTTCGTTTAATCTTTTCTTGCTTCGTTCAGCCTTCGATCTTGTCGCCGCGGCTCTGGCTCTTGCGGGCGGCCTTGGCCTGCGGGAGCTGGACGGCTGCGCCGCCGGACTTGGCCGCGGGCTTGTCCTCCTCGTAGTCTTCGCCCGCGGCGTCGGCGATGAGCGCGCCGCCGGAGCGCTTCGAGAAGGTGAGCTTGCCGCGCGCGTCGTCGAAGTCCACGTGGACGAGGTCGCCTAAGCCCACCTGCTCGGTCGCCACGAGATTCGAGAGCGGGTAGACGAGGAAGCGCTCGATGGCACGCTTCAGGTGGCGCGCGCCGTACTTGAAGTCAATCCCCTCGTCCAGAAGGAAGTCCTTGGCCGCGTCCGAACAGTGGAAGACGAACTTCGTACCCGCCGACTTCATGATGCGATCCTGCACGGCCTGAAGTTCGAGTTCGAGAATCTGCTTGAGGTGGTGCTCCTTCAGAGAGCGGAAGACGACCACCTTGTCAATGCGGTTCATGAACTCCGGCGAGAACTTTCGCCGGGCCGCCTCAACCGCCGTGCGGTAAATCTTCTGGTCAACCTCGGTGTCGTTCGGGTTCTTGCCCTCCTTCACGGGCGCAAACCCGATGCCGCCGGAGATGAGTTCGGACATCTCGCGCGCGCCGAGGTTCGAGGTCATCACGACCATCGTCTTCGAGAAGTCCACGCGGCGGTTGTCGCCCAGAGTCAGCGTGGCCTTGTCGAGTATGCCGAGCAGGAGCTGCCAGAGCGAGTCTGAAGCCTTCTCGATCTCGTCGAAGAGGACGAGCGAGAGCTTGTTCTCCTCGTTGTGGTAGCGGTCGAGGTTCTCCTGCGTGAGCATCGGCGAGGTCTCGCGGTGGCCGAGATAGCCCGGAGGGCTACCGATGAGCTTCGCGATCTCGTGCGAGTGCTGGAACTCGGCGCAGTCAATCTTAATCACCGCGTTCGGGTCTCCGAAGAGAACCTCGGCGGCGGCCTCGACGACGCGCGTCTTGCCCGACCCCGTCGGGCCGAGGAAGAGCATCGTGCCGACGGGGCGGTTCGGCGGGTTCATCCCGGCGAGGAAAATCTGGTAGAGGCCGCTCATGCGGCGCACCGCGCGCTCCTGGCCCACGATGCGCGCCGCGAGCTTCTCCTCGAACTCCTGCGCGCGGGGACTCTTCTGGTCGGGGTCGAGCAGAACCGTGTTGACGTTAGTCTTTTCTCTTTCCATCGCTGCAACCATGGCTCGTCCTCCTTTGCCTCAGAGCGACGCGGGCTGAGCGGCCTGTTCAAGGCTTGCTGCGGGCTGCCTCGAATGGCTGCCCCGGCCCTTCGGGCCACACGCCACGTTAACTCTATGCAAAGAGCGAACCACTACTTGGATGAATCGTTGAATACGGTGGTTTGCTTACCGCGCTGGCCGGGGGGCGGCTGCGCTGCCGGAACGAGAGCACTATATATACGACAATCAGCTTTTTGTCACCACAAAATATTCGAGCCGGGAACTTTTTTTACAAAGGCGGGGCGGCGCGCGGGTCGCCGGGGCCTGACACTTTACGGCAGCGCGGGGCTGACAATAAACGTTTCGATTCAAAAAAATGAAGAGCGCAAGACGACGTTTTGCTTCACGCGACGAGGTGCTGTAGACCTTTAGGTGCGCCGAAAAACCTGTCCGTGTTGGGTTGCCTGAGCTACAACGGCGGGGCGAAAAAAACAGCGCGCTGAGGTTGCCCCCAGCGCGCCGTCGGTTGCTGAAGTCGGCGTTGAAAAGTCTTCGCCGCGTCACAGGAGTTCAGACGAGAAGTCGGGCCGGCTTCAGTCGTAGTATTCCAGTCCGAGGTGCGTGATGAGGTCTTCGCCGCGCAGGTGTCGGAGCGTGTTCTTGAGCTTCATCAGTTGGATGAAGATGTCGTGCTCCGGGTAGAGGCCGGGCGCAGTCATCGGCGACTTGAAGTAGAAGGAGAGCCACTCCTGGATACCTTTCATCCCGACGCGCTGCGCGAGGTCGAGGAAGAGGGCGAGGTCGAGGACGATGGGCGCGGCGAGGATGGAGTCGCGGCAGAGGAAGTCGATCTTGATCTGCATCGGGTAGCCGAGCCAGCCGAAGATGTCGATGTTGTCCCAGCCCTCCTTGTTGTCGCCGCGCGGCGGGTAGTAGTTGATGCGGACGACGTGCGAGAAGTCCTTGTAGAGCGACGGGTAGACCTCGGGCTGGAGGATGTATTCGAGGACGGAGAGCTTCGACTCCTCCTTCGTCTTGAACGACTCGGGGTCGTCCAGGACTTCGCCGTCGCGGTTGCCGAGGATGTTGGTCGAGTACCAGCCGTGAAGGCCCAGCATGCGCGACTTGAGGCCGGGCGCGAGGATGGTCTTCATCAAGGTCTGGCCGGTCTTGAAGTCCTTGCCGCAGACGGGGACGCCGTTCGTGTTCGCCAGTTCCATCAGTGCCGGGATGTCAACCGTCAGGTTCGGCGCGCCGTTGGCGAAGGGCACGCCCGACTTGAGCGCGGCGTAGGCGTAGAC
>JALZHC010000756.1 GCA_030914105.1 Acidobacteriota bacterium | reverse complement strand
AGCCCCGCGCGCGTGCGGAAGTGCGTCTGCAAGTTTTTGACTTCGAGCAGGTGCGACATTCGGGCGAGAGCTTAACACAGGACGCCGCGCGGCCTCATCCATCGCGCGGCGCGGCCTCAAACGGTCACAGCCTCGCGGTACTCGCCCCAGACGTGGCGGAGGCGTCGGCTGATCTCGCCGACGGTGGCGAGGGCTTCGACGCAGTCGAGTATGCGCGGCAGGAGGTTTTCCGTGCTGCGCGCGGCTTCTTCGAGGAGGGTGAGTGTGACCTCGACGCGCTCGTTGTCGCGGCGCTCGCGGAGCGCGCGAAGGCGTTCGACCTGCGCGCGCTCGATGCCTGGGTCGATGCGAAGGGTCGGCACTTCCGCTTCCTCGTCGGCGCGGAAGCGGTTGACGCCGACGACCACCGCCTCGCCCGACTCGACGGCGCGCTGGTACTGGTAGGCCGCCTCCTGTATCTCGCGTTGGACGTAGCCGATCTCGATGGCGTGCAGCATGCCGCCCATCGCGTCAATTCGCTCAAGGTATTCGAGCGCGCGGCGCTCGATCTCCGAGGTCAACTGCTCGACGGCGTAAGAACCCGCGAGCGGGTCGACGGTGTCGGCCACGCCCGACTCGTAGGCGAGCGTCTGCTGCGTGCGAAGGGCGAGGCGCGCGGCCTGCTCGGTCGGGAGCGAGAGCGCCTCGTCCATCGCGTTCGTGTGTAGACTTTGCGTGCCGCCCATCACCGCGGCGAGCGCCTGGATGGCGGTGCGGACGATGTTGACTTCGGGCTGCTGCGCTGTAAGCGTCGAGCCTGCGGTCTGCGTGTGGAAGCGCAGCATCTGCGAGCGCGGGTCGCGCGCGTGGAAGCGCTCGCGCATGATGCGCGCCCAAAGTCTGCGGGCGGCGCGGAACTTCGCGACCTCTTCGAGGAGGTTATTGTGCGCGTTGAAGAAGAAGGAGAGGCGCGGCGCGAACTCGTCAACCTTGAGGCCGGCGGCGAGGGCCGACTCGACGTAGGCCGCGGCGTCGGCCAGGGTGAAGGCGACCTCCTGCACGGCGGTCGAGCCGGCCTCGCGGATGTGGTAGCCGCTGATGGAAATCGTGTTCCAGTTCGGCACCTCCGCCGAGCAGAAGGCGAAGGTGTCGGTGACGAGCCTGAGGCTCGGCGCGGGCGGGAAGATGTATGTGCCGCGCGCGATGTACTCCTTGAGGATGTCGTTCTGGATCGTGCCCTGAAGGCGCTCGACGGGGACGCACTGCTTGCGCGCGACGGCGATGTAGAGGCAGAGCAGGATGGCCGCGGTCGCGTTGATCGTCATCGAGGTCGAGACTTCGCCCAGGGGGATGCCGTCGAAGAGGCGCTCCATGTCTTCGAGCGAGTCGATGGCGACGCCGACCTTGCCGACCTCGCCGGAGGCCAAAGGGTCGTCGCTGTCGAGTCCGATCTGCGTCGGCAGATCAAAAGCGACGGAGAGGCCCGTCGTCCCTTGCGAGAGGAGGAACTTGTAACGCGCGTTCGACTCTTCGGCGGTGGCGTAGCCGGCGTACTGCCGCATCGTCCAGAGGCGACCGCGGTACATCGTGCGGCGGACGCCGCGCGTGTAGGGATATGTGCCGGGGTCGCCGAGGTCTCGGTCGTAGTCGAGCGGGTCTGTGTTCGACGGGTTGAAGTCGTTCGGGAGCTGGATGCCGGAGGAGGTCTCGAAGCGCTCGCGGCGTTCGCGGCGCTCGGCGGGCGCGTCTGTCTTCGTGGTCATAAAAAATTCTCTTCGAGCGAGGTTGACTCGGGCCGCTGCTTGTCGCCTTCGGGTTTAGCCGAAGCCTAGCACACGCCGCGCGGGCCGGGCAACGCGTTCGTCCCGCCGTGAATAAAGAGGCCGGGCAAACGCGCGCAGGCGTTTGACCTGCGCGGGCGCGCGCGGGTAGCATCTGGAGTTAAAGAACATTCCCCCGCGAGTTTCATCCGCCGGACGCGAGACAGGTTTTGGAGATCAACGACGACGCCAAAGAGATCGTGCAGGAGTTGGGCGCGGCCATCAACTCGGCGGTCGAGCGCTCGCCCGAAGTGGCCGAGGCCATCGAGCGTCTGCGCGACGCGGGCTACGAGCTGGAGCTGACGCTGCGCCTGGAGATCGGCCTGCGCGAGAACGAGGACGCGCCGCCGCGCGAGGCTTCTTCGGAGCTTGAGCTGACGGACGAAGACCGCCGGACGCTGCGCAGCATGAAGATTCGCTTCGACGACGCGGAGTGAGGTCGTCTTTGCGGATTGAAGTCGTCTTGAAAGCAGAGCGGTCGCGCGGGCGGACAAGGGTTAAGGGTCGGGCAGGGGTTCGTAAAGGGGGTTTCGATGAACGTCGCGAGCGTGTTGCTGCTGGTGGTCGGGCTGTTTGGGCTTTTCCTTCTCGCAATGGGGCTGCTGTCGGTCGGCAACGCCGGGAACGTCCCGTTCTTCGGCAGGACGTTCGGCGGCTGGTTTCTCGTCCTCGTCAGCCTGTTCATCGCGGGCGGCGGCATCGTCGGCTTCTTCCGCATGCGCCGCCGCTGAAAGCTCAGTCCGGAATCCGAGACGCCTCACGGCGCGCGCCGGGCGCGCTTTTGCCTTCGCGCGGACGCGTGTGCTAACCTGTCCGGCTTAAAACCATAGCGATTTTCTCGCCGTACACAGCTTTAATCGAAGAGGAGCACTGAAAAGAAGAGTATGTCCACATACGCCAACACCTCCGCCGCCGGTCTCCCGACGGGGCGCGTCGTGCAGGTCATCGGCCCAGTCCTCGACGTGGAGTTCGGCGACGGCTACCTGCCTCCGATTTATCAGG
>JALZHC010000173.1 GCA_030914105.1 Acidobacteriota bacterium | reverse complement strand
AGCTCGAGGCGAAAGGCCCGGCCGAGCTGCGCGCGGGCGACCGCGTTCGGATAGAGACGCCGGGCGGCGGCGGACACGGTAAAGCAAGGATGAAGTAGGAAGGATGAAGGATGAAGGCTCGCCTCTGGAGCGTTTGCCATTACCTCATCCGCCCGCCCTCATCCCTTCGCATACCCTTTATTCTACTCTCACACTTTCCCTTCCGGGCCGCCGCGCCGAAACAAAACCGTTGACATATATCGAGCGACGATATAGTATGTCGAAGTTCGATATAGATTGTGTGCGGGCGAGGAGCTGAAAGGCATGGCCGGGCGTGACCCCGAAGAGTTGCTGCCGCTGACGCCAGCGGTCTTCCACATCCTGCTCGCGCTGGCCGACGGCGAGCGCCACGGCTACGGCGTCATCAAGGAGGTGGACGCGCGCACCGAAGGGAAGGTGCGCCTGGGGCCGGGCACGCTCTACGGCTCGATCAAGCGGATGCTGGCCGAGGGGATGATTGAGGAGTCGGGCGAGCGGCCCGACCCGGAGCTGGACGACGAGCGGCGGCGCTACTACCGCCTGACGAAGTTCGGCCGCCGCGTCGCCGTCGCCGAGGCCGAGCGCCTGTCAAGGCTCGTCGCGTCGGCGCGCGCCAAGCGCCTGCTGTCGCGCGCGTGAACTGGTAAGGTGAGGGACGCTGTGGGTAAAAAATCGACGCCGCTCTCGGCGCGCGTCTACGCCGCGCTGCTCGCGGCCTACCCTTCGGAGTTCAGGCGCGAGTACGGGCGCGAGATGGTGCTCCTGTTCACCGACCGCTGCCGCGACGAGGCGGCGCGCGGGCGCGCGTCGCTGCTCCGGGTCTGGCGCGAGGCGCTTCTCGACCTCGCGCTGAGCGCGCCGAGGCAGCGCCTGGAAAACCTTTCGGGAGCGGAGGGGCTGATGAGAACTCTACGCACGGTCGCGCTGGCGCTCGTCGCCTACGCTTTCACACTGCTCGTCGTCGCGCCGCTCTACGCGCGCAACGCAGGGGTGCTACCCGGCTTCGTCGGCTACCTGGTTGACGCGCTGATCTCGACGGGACTCATCTTCAACTTCATCTTCCTCGTGCTGACTTTGACGCGCTGGCTCGAAGGCGTCCGCGCCGTGCGCGCGGCGCTCGCGCTGACGACGCTCGTCATCGCCGCGCTCATCGCGCTGATAACGGCGAGCGGCGACCCGCACGCGCGACTCAACGTCCTGATCGTCGTCACGCAGGTCTTGAGCCTGCTCGTCTGGTTCACGGTGCACCTCTGGTGGGTTCTGCGCAAGGCGCGGGCCGGCCCGCCCGCGGCCGCCTGACGCGTGCCGGTAGCGCCCGCCGCGCGGCGAGTTTAATCCGAAAACAATCGGGGGGATTGATGATGCGTTCCGGCTTCACGAGAATGCGCGGCCGAGGTGTGCCCGCCGCGTGCGCCCTGCTGTTGTTGTGCCTGTGCGGGGCCGAAAGTTTCGCGCAGGACGTCGCGCCGAAGCTCGCCGAGTACGCGGACGCATTGGCCGCGCAGAGGCGCTTCAGCGGCGTGGCGCTCGTGGCGCGCGAAGGGAAGGTCGTCTTCGGCCGCGCCTACGGCATGGCGAACTACGAGCTGGCCGCGCCCAACACGGCCGAGACCAAGTTCCGCATCGGCTCGATGACCAAGCCCTTCACGGCGACGGCCGTCATGCTCTTGCAGGAGCGCGGCCGGCTCTCGGTGCAGGATTCAATCTGCAAATATGTCTCGGACTGCCCCGCCGCGTGGCAGCCCATAACTTTACGGCACCTCCTGAGCCACACCTCCGGCCTCGCCAAGCAGGACAAGGCGGCCGACTACCTGAAGACCGCGATGCTCCCGATGACTGTCGCGCAGCTCATCGAGGGGTTCAAAAACAGGTCGCCTGAGTTTAAGCCGGGCGAGCGCTTCGACTACAACAACAACGGCTACGTACTGCTCGGCCAGGTCATCGAGCGCGCTTCGGGCGAGCCTTACGAAGCTTTCATGCGCGAGAACCTCTTCGCGCCGCTCGGCATGAACGACACGGGCTACGACCGGCACGAGCCGGTCATCAGAAACCGCGCCGCCGGCTACGTGCGCGACGGCGCGTCGCTCCTGAACGCCGCCTACATCGACCAGTCGCAGCCCTTCTCGGCCGGCGCGCTCTACTCGACCGCGGGCGACCTGCTCCGCTGGGATCAGGCTCTCTACACGGAGAAGTTCCTGCCGCGCAAAATTCTTGAGGAGATGTTTACCCCCGCCGCCGGGCCTTACGGCTACGGCTGGTTCGTCACGCGCCAGTTCGGCCGCCGGGTGCTCTGGCACGGCGGCGGCACGCCCGGCTTCGCCGCCGCCCTCCTGCGCTTCCCCGAAGAGCGCGTCACCATCATCGTCCTCAGCAATCTTGAGAACGCGCCGGTGCTGCGCATGGGCAACGACCTCGCCGCCATCGTCTTCGGCGAGAAGTACGAAATCCCGAAGGAGCGCACGGCCGTTAAGGTTGACGTGAAGACGCTCGAAGCCTACCGCGGCGAGTACGAAGACCGGCCCGGCCGCACGACCTCCATCATCGTCGAAGGCGGCGCGCTCCTGCTCAAGCTCGCGGGCCAGCCCGACCCTCTGCCGCTCAGTGCCGAGTCCGACACGCGCTTCTTCCACCCCGAACAGGACGTGCAGGTCGAGTTCGTCAGAGACGCGTCGGGGCAGGTCACGCAACTCGTGCTGCGCCTCAACGGCCGGGAGTTTCGCGCCAGAAAAGTCAGGTAAGCGCACGACGCGGCCGCCCCCCGCGCCGGCTGGGGCGGGTCAAAGAATCGGTGATAAAATCTCCCCATGCGCGTCACCATCGGGCAGATCAACACGACGAACGGCGACTTCGAGGGGAACACGGAAAAAATCCTGCGCGCCATCGCGCAGGCCAGGGAAGAGAAGTCTGACCTCATCGTCTTCCCCGAAGTCTCCGTGCAGGGCTACACCTCCTTCGACTGGTTCCTCGACCGCGACATCATCGAATCGGCCCTGAAGCCTTTGGAGAAAATCATCCCGGCGACCGAGGGGCTGACGGCGGTCGTCGGCACAGTCAGGCCCACGGGCGCGAGCGAGGGGCGCAAGCTCTACAACTCGGCGGCTGTTCTGCACGACGGTCGTCTGCTCGGCTTCGCAGACAAGACGCTGCTGCCCGAATACGACGTGTTCGACGACCCGCGCTACTTCCAGTCCGCCGAGCGCCGACGCCTCTTCGAGATTGGGAAAGAGAGGTTGGGGGTTGTCGTCTGCGAGGACTTCTGGAACGACAAGACGTTCTGGCGCGAGCGGCTCTACGCGAACGACCCGACGGATGAAGTCATACAGATGGGCGCGACCATCGTCGTCTCGCCGAACGCCTCGCCCTTCAACAAAGCGAAGATGGGGCAGCGCTGCGCGATGGTCGAGCACCGCTCGCGGGCTTCGGGTCTGCCGGTCGTCTACGTCAACCTCGTCGGCGGAAACGACGGCATCATCTTCGACGGCGCATCGCTCGTCACGGACTGCCGCGGGCGCACAATCCTTCAAGCGCCGCCCTTCGAGGAGTTCGTCGGAACCGTCGACCTCGAATGCGGCGTGCGCGACGAGACGTGCCTGCCCGGCGACGACATCGAGACCGTGCGCCGCGCACTCGTCTTAGGCGTCAGGGATTACGCGCGCAAGAATCGTTTTACGCGCGCCGTGCTCGGCCTTTCGGGCGGCATCGACTCGGCGGTGGTCGCGGGGCTGGCGTGCGAGGCTCTGGGCGCGGAGAACGTCCTCGGCGTGATGATGCCGTCGCCCTTCTCCTCGCGCGGCAGCGTCGAGGACTCGGTCGCGCTCGGCAAAAATTTCGGCATGCCGGTGATTGAGTATCCCATCACCGCGGCCTTCGAGGTGCTGACGAAAGAGCTTGGGCTGACGGCACCGAAGCGCGGCGGCGAAAGTCTGGCCGCCGAGAACTTGCAGTCGCGCCTGCGCGGCAACATCCTCATGTCGCTCTCGAACGCGGAGAGCCGTCTGCTGCTCTCGACCGGCAACAAGTCGGAGCTGGCGCTCGGCTACTGCACGCTCTACGGCGACACCAACGGCGGACTGGCCGTCATCGGCGACCTGCTCAAAACGGAAGTCTACGCGCTCGCGCGCCACATCAACCGCGACGGCGAGCTGATACCCTGGGCCGTCATCAACAAGCGACCGTCCGCCGAACTCGCGCCCGACCAGTTCGACGACCAGTCGCTTCCGCCCTACGACGCGCTCGACCCCATCCTCCGACTCTACTTCGAGCGCAAGGCGTCGCCCGAACAGATCATCGCAGAGGGGCACGACCCCGCGCTCGTCTACGACATCCTCAACCGCGTCGAGTCGCCGGCCAACGAGTTCAAGCGCCGACAGCTCCCGCCCACGCTCATCATCTCGCGCCACGCCATCGGTATCGGACGCCGACGCCCCGTCACGCACCGCTACCGCCGCCAGCCGCCGACTCAAGCCGCAGGCGCAATCGCCTCTGCCCCGCCCGACCTGCGCGACGAAGGCCGCGCGCGCGAGGCGAAGGGAAGCTGAGCGGACTCCGGCTGCGCGAGAAGAGTTGGGGCAGCTATTTGTGTTATCGTCATGCGTGAGGCTTGAGTATGCGAATCTACACATACGTCGTAGAGAAATGCCCCGACACGGGCCTGTTCGTTGGCTACGTACCCGGATTCCCAGGCGCGCACAGCCAAGGAGAGACGCTCGAAGAACTGCGCGGCAACATGCAGGAGGTGATCGCGATGTTGCTTGAGGACGGCGAGCCGCAGTTGGAGGCGGAGTTCGTGGGCACGCAGACGGTAAAGGTCGCGTGACGATGGGCAACCTCCCGGTCCTTAAGCCTAGAGAGGTCGCTGCCATCCTCGAAAAGCTCGGCTTCGTTGAAGTCCGCCAGCGCGGTTCTCACAAACAGTACCGACATGCGGACGGTCGGGGCACAACCATTCCCTTCCATTCCGGCAGAGACATTTCGCCCGCCTTGCTCCGGCAGATCGCAAGAGACATCGGCCTCACCGTCGAGGAGATGCTTCGACACAGGTAGAGTTATTCTCCGCGGCCCTTGACGAAGCCGACAGCCCCTCTTTCGTCGCCGCGTCTCTGTTGCGTTTTGATTGTTTTTTGCGGGCGCGTGCCGGCCCCGGACAAGCCGCGCGCGGGCGCGTGATATAATTCAGCCGCTCTCCTCTTTTGCCCCTTGCGTCACGATTTTAAGGATGAACGGAGGGAAGTGTATGAGCAGGAATCTGGGGACGCTTTTGGCCGGCCTGGCGCTGGCGTGTGCGTTCGTCTTGGGCGGGTCGGCTGCGGCTTTGGCGCAGGGTCGAGGGCACGGAGGCGGTGGTGGTGGCGGTGTCGGTCGCGGCGGCGGGCCGCCCGCGGGCGTCGGCGTGGATCGCGGTCTGGGCACGTCCTCCGGCGCGTCGAACGGTCGCGCCGACAACGGTCGCGGCAACGCTTCAAACCGCTCGGGCGGTCGCTCCGACGCCGGCCTCGAACGTGCGCGCATGCAGGAACAGAACGCGCACGACGCAGACAAAGAGCTGCGCGACCATCCGGGCGAGGCCGCGGCACTGCACACGACGGCGAACGACCTGCGCGACGGCTACCGCGCCGCGCTCGCCGCGAACCCGAACCTGAAGTTCGGGCAGTACGTGGCGGCGACGCGCCTCGCGTCGAACCTCGGCGCGACGCACCCCAGCATCACGCGCGATGCCATCCTCGCCGGACTCGCCAGCGGCAGGAGCATCGGCCAGACGCTGCAAGACCTCGGCCTCAGCTCGCGCGAGGCGAAGGACGCAGAGCGGCAGGCGAACCGCGAAATCAAAGACAGCCGGCGACACTGAAAGTCGGGCCGCGCTCGTCTCGCAACTTAGAGGGTCGTCACGGAAGCCCGCGCGCCGCATTGAGACAGCGCGCGGGCTTTCGGTTTCCGACTCCGGGCCGCGGGTCGGTTCGGCCTGGCTCGTTGAAGACAACTCCTTCGCTCACACTTCTCAATAAAGAGACGAACGCCTCGCAAGATCGCGGCGACGCACGCGTTCACCCTTCAGCAACCAAACACGCGGGACGGCCAGCAGCCCCGGACTGGCCGCACGGACGGCACCTGTGTGCCCTCGCCCCCGTCCGCTCCGAGCGGCCCGCGCGCCGATACAGACTGAGAAAAATCTTTGAGGAGGCAAGGCCATGACCCACAATCCGGGTTCGAGACTCTTTCCGGGTTCGAGATTCTTTACACGCCGTCCGGCTTCGAGATTCCTTCTGGCGGCGCTCTGCGCGTGCGCGCTCCTGTCGGCGGCGCTCGCGCCCGCGCCGGGCCGAGTCGCGCGCGCGAAGGGGCACGCCGAGTTGGCGTGGGAGGTGCTCGCGCCGGTCAGCTACAAGAACCTGACCATCTTCCCGCTGCGCGGGCGCGACGCGTCGACCGACGCCTACATCACGCTCGACGAAGGGACGCGAAACGGCACGGTCGTCATCGCCGAGCGCGGCGCGCAGACGGCGACGCGGCGCATGCGCGGCGCGGCGAACCATCGAATACAACAGGCCGTGAGCTACAACGAGGGCGCTTCGGTGAACGAGCTGGCGCTCGTCAACAAGTCGGGCAAGAAGCTTCTGCTGCTGGCGGGCGAGGTCGTCGTCGGCGGGCAGCAGGACAGGATCGTGCAGGAGGATCGAATCATCCCGCCCGTCAGCGTGCCCGTCGCGCTCAGCGTCTTCTGCGTCGAGCACGGACGCTGGACTGCGCGCACGACTTCATACGGCGGCGGAGGAAGTAGAGGCGGCGGCGGGCGCATGGTGGGCGGCGTCTCGGCGGAGCGCCCGCCGGTGCAGGCATCGCCCGACGACGGGCTGGCGGGCCCGAAGTTCGACAGCCTCGGCGCGGTCGCGCACCCACGGCTGCGCGCGGCGGCGCAGGATCAGAAGGAGCAGACGGCGGTCTGGAGCGAGGTCAGCGCGAACAACAAGAA
>JALZHC010000755.1 GCA_030914105.1 Acidobacteriota bacterium | reverse complement strand
GGGCTGAGCGCGAAGCCGAAGACGAGGATTTGCAGCGTCGGCGGGACGACGAGCGACGCGACGAGTCGCCGGTTGCGCCCGATCTGCCGCAGCTCTTTCAGGAAGAGCGCGAAGACGCGGCTGTTCATCAGCCTGTCAAAAAAGTCTCTCACGCCTCCACCTGCATCCGCCGCATACGCAGCCACGCGACGAAGAAAAATAAGCCGCCGAGGAGCGCGAGAGCGGGCGGCGCTTCCCACACAGCGGGCCAGCCGCCGCCGCGCATGAAGGCGTCGCGCACGACCTCAATGTAGTAACGCGCCGGGACGAGGCTCGAAATCCAGCGCACGCCCGCGGGGATGTTCGAGACCGGGAAGATGAAGCCCGACAGAAGGAACGAGAGGAGGAACGCGCCGACCTGCGTCGCCTGAATCGCCGCCGCCTGATTCGGGATCGCCGCGCCGATCATCACGCCGAACGAGACGGAGCAGAAGAGGTAAAGGGCTGTACTGAGGAGGAGCGGCGTCACGTCTCCCGCGAAGCGCAGGCCGAAGAGCGTGAAGGCCGCCGCGAGCAGCAGCGCCCATTCGGCCAGCGCGACGGCCATGAAGCCGAGCGCCTTGCCGAGAAGATATTCGTGCGCCGAGATGCTCGAAACGTAGACTTGCAGAATCGTGTGCTGCTCGCCCTCGCGCGACATGGCGAGCGCGGCGAGCAAGGGCGGGAAGAGCGCGAGCAGGACGGCGAACGCGCCGGAGCCGATGTACTTCTTCGATTCCCTTCCGGGGTTGTACCAGAAGCGCACCGCTGCGCGCACCGCGGGCTGTGCGCTCGTCGCGGGCCTGACTCCGCCACTGAAGCTCTGCGTCAGCATCGCCGCGGCGGCGCGGACGCGGTTCGCTGTGTTAGCGTCGGAGGCGTCAACGAGCCACTGCACTTGCGCGTCGCGCCCGCGCAAGATGTCGCGCTCGAAGCCCTGCGGGATGACGAGGGCTGCGCGCGCCGTGCCGTCTTCGAGCGCTCGCATCGGCTGTCGCTCGGCGTGCGTCGAGACGAGACGGAACGTGAGCGACGCGCGGACGGCGTCAACGTAGCGGCGCGAGAGCGGCGAGCCGTCGAAGTCCTGCACCGCGACGGGCATCCCCGTCACGTTGAGCGAAATCGCCGTCCCCAGAAGCGCCAGTAGGATGAGCGGCAGCACGAGCGCGAGCGCGAGCGTCAGGCGGTCGCGGAAAATCTGCGTCAACTCTTTGCGCGCCTGCGCGATGATGCGTCGCATGACTCTTTTTCGCTCAGCCCGGCCTCTGTTTTTTTCGCCCCGCACGGCCTTCGATTCTCTTTCGCCCGGCCCGGCCCTCTTATTCTTTTTAGCCCCGCGTCCGCTCAATCTTCCGACGCCACCTTGCCTTCGCGCCGCGCGCGCTCGACTATCCGGATGAAAACGTCTTCGAGCGAGAAGCGTTCGCGGTAAGCCTTCTCAACGTCCACGCCCGCGCGCTTCAGTATCTCGGTCAGATGCCGGACGCCGGTCTCTTCGTCTTCGTCAACGATGACGTGCAGGCGGTCTCCGAAGATTGAGACGCGCCAACGCTCCAGCTCTCCCTTCAAGACGTTCGCCGCGCGCTGCGGGTCGTCCGTTAGAAGCTCGATGAGCGTGCCCGTCTGAGCGGCTTTGAGTTCGGAGGGCGAGCCTTCGGCGACGAGTTCGCCCGCGACCATGAGGCCGAGACGATTGCACTGCTCCGCCTCTTCGAGGTAATGGGTCGTGACGAGGACGGCGACGCCGCGGTCGGCCAGCTCGTTAATCATTCGCCAGAACGCGCGCCGCGCCAAGGGATCAACGCCCGAAGTCGGCTCGTCGAGGAAGAGCACTTCCGGCTCGTGCATGATGGCCGCGCCGAAGGCGACGCGCTGCTTCCATCCTCCGGGCAGCGCGCCCGTCAACTGACGGCCTCGGCCTTCCAGCCCGGAGAACGAGAGCACCCAACGCTTCTTCTCCTCGCGCACGCGGCGCGGCACGCCGTACACGCCCGCGAAGAATTCCAGATTCTCCGCGACCGTCAAATCGTCGTAGAGCGAAAACTTCTGCGACATATAGCCCATGCGTCGCCGCAGAGAGCTTGAGCGGAGGCTGCCGCGCTCGCCCGCCAGAACTATCTGGCCGCTCGTCGGCGCGATGAGACCGCAGAGCATCTTGATGGTCGTCGTCTTACCCGCGCCGTTCGCGCCCAGGAGGCCGTAGATTTCGCCGTACCTGACGGCAAGGCTGATGCCCTTCACCGCCCGGAAGTCGCCGAACGACTTCCGCAGGTCTCGCGCCTCGATGGCGACGCCGCCGCGCCCTCCCGCCCCCGCGCGCCGCGCGGCGGGGAAAGGCGGCACCTTCATCTCGCCTTCGAGTCCGCGCAGGACGGAGACGAAGGTATTTTCGAGCGTCGGCTCGCCTGTGCGAAGCTCCGTCACTTCTATCCCCTCTCGGCCGAGCGCCTCGCGCACGCTCCTCTCACCCCGCGCCGCGTCGCGCACCATCACGTCGAGGCGGTCGCCGAAGCGCTGCACGTCGCTTACGCCCTCCGCCCCGCTCAAGACTTCCCCGGCGCATGCGAGGTCCGCGGCGCGCACCTCAAGGCGCGTCAGCCCGAGACGGCTGCGCAGCTCGGCGGGCGGCCCTTCGGCGCGTATGCGCCCCGCGTGCATGAGCGCGACGCGGTGGCAGCGCTCGGCCTCGTCGAGGTAGGGCGTCGCGACGACAATGGTCATCCCCTCGGCTGAGAGGCGCGCGAGCGCGTCCCAAAACTCGCGCCGGGAGACCGGGTCGACGCCCG
>JALZHC010000013.1:9837-16830 GCA_030914105.1 Acidobacteriota bacterium | reverse complement strand
CGTGCAGCCACCGCCCGCCTGGGTGCAGCCCGTCACGTCGCCGCCGGAAAGCGACGACGCGGGCGCGAAGGGGGCCGAGAGCGGGCCGAGCGTCCTGCTCGACGACCGGCAGGTGCGCGTCGGCGCGCGCGGCGCGGAGTATTACTACCACATCGTCGAGCTGGCATCCTCGGCGGCGGCGGTCGAGCGCGTCTCGCAGTTGCAGCTCGACTTCGAGCCGTCCTACCAGAGCCTCGTCATCCACCACATCAACGTCCTGCGCGCGGGCCAGACCATCAACGCCCTGCGCCCCTCCGAGATCAAGGTCATCCAGCAGGAGCAGGAGCTGGACAAGCAGCTCTTCAACGGCACGCTCTCGGCGGTCATCGTCCTCAACGACGTGCGCCCCGGCGACGTGATTGACTACGCATACTCCGTCAACGGCGACAACCCGGTGCTTACCGGCGACTACGCCGACACCTTCCTGCTCGCCGAAGCCGACCCCGTCAAACACCTCCGCGCGCGCCTCGTCTGGCCCGCCGCGCGCACTCTCTACGTCAAGGCGCGGCAGACCGACGCGCGGCCCGAAGTGCAGCAGCTCGGCGAAGAGGTCGAGTACGTCTGGGAGCTGCGCGACGTGCCGGCCGCGCAGGCCGAAGACTCCGCGCCCACCTGGTTCGACCCCGTGCCCTCCGTGCAGTTGAGCGAGTTCGGCTCCTGGGCCGACGTGGCTCGCTGGGCCGCGCCGCTCTACGAGGTGAAGTCGCTCTCGCCCGCGCTCAAGGCGCAGATTGCCGAGTGGCAACGGCTTCCCGACCCGGAAGCGCGCCTGCTCGCCGCGCGCCGCTTCGTGCAGGACGAGGTGCGCTACCTCGGCATCGAGATGGGGCCGTATTCGCACATGCCGACGCAGCCCTCGAAAGTCTTCGAGCGCCGCTTCGGCGACTGCAAAGACAAGTCGCTCCTGCTCTCGACGATCCTGAACGCGCTCGGCATCGAGGCGCACCCCGCGCTCGTCAACACGGACGCGCGCCGCACGCTCGACGACTTCCAGCCCTCGCCCTACGACTTCGACCACTGCATCGTCCGGGCAAGCCTCGGCGACAAGACCTACTGGATCGACCCGACCGTCTCCTACCAGCGCGGCACGCTCGCCAGCTACCACGCGCCCGGCTTCGAGCGCGCGCTCGTCCTGCGGCCCGACTCTCAGGCGCTCGACACCATCCCGCTCGCGCCCGCCGACGAGCCGACGACGACCGTCAGCGAGGACTACCGCGTCCGCGACTTTGAATCGCCCGTCGTCTTCACCGTCATCACCACGACGCGCGGCGCGGACGCCGACGCGATGCGCTACCAACTGGCGAACGAGTCGCGCGCAGACCTCTACAGAGAGCACCTGAACTACTACGCCGAGCGCGAGCCTTCCGTCGAGTCCGGCGGCCCGCTCGAAGTCTCGGACGACGAGCAGGCGAACGTCCTCACGCTCACGGAGCGCTACACCATCCGCCACTTCTGGAAGGACTCGGCCCACGAGTTCCTCGCCGGGCGCATCGGCGACGAGCTGGAGAAGCCGGGCATCTCGCGCCGCTCCACGCCGCTGCAAGTCGCCTACCCGACGAACGTCGAGCAGCTCATCGAGATTCACCTGCCGCACCGGCAGGAGGTGACGACCGGCGAAGAGTCGGTCGAGACCGACGCGCTGCGCTTCAACGTGAAGGCCACAGCCGACGACAACGTCGTCCGCCTGCGCTACACCCTGCGCACCAAGCGCGACTCGGTCGCCGTCGCCGATGTCGAGCGCCACCTCGCCGCAGTGGACAGCGCGCGCGACCTCGCCGGCTACCTCCTTAAACAGGGGCCGCCCCTCGCGCCCGCCGCCTCTTTGCGCGGCGCGCTCGACCTCCTCTACTGGCTCGCCCTCGCCTCCGTCATCCTGCTGGTGCTCTACTTCTGGCTGAAGCGGCGCCGCGACGCCGCACGCGTCGCCGCGCCGCGCGCGCCGACGCGCACGTTGCCTCCCGGCGCGCAACCCGAAACGGCCGTCCGCCTGCGCGCCGAAGACGAGATCAAACCCTATCTCGCCGACGTGCCCTGCCGCAGTTGCGGTCGCCGCGCCTGCGGCGAGGCAGCGCGCCAGGGCCTCATCTACGACGAGCAGCGCCTCGTCGTCGTCCAGCTCGAATGCGAGCGCTGCCGCAACAGCCAGGACTTCTACTTCGCCCTCGCCGTCTAACCGACGCAGCCCGCGTGCTCTATTCATACTTGAGCGTAGCGCCTCTGCGGTGAGCCTCAGTTACTTAAAGCTCAAGACGGAATGAACCGCGCGGGCGGCTGTGCTGTGCAGCTCTTCAGGCTGTAAGATACCGCGCATGAGTCAAGCCGAACGTCCGCACGCCGGCACAGCGCCGCCGCTCGGCGACATGAGCGCCGAGGAGTTCCGCCGCTACGGCCACGAGGTCATCGACTGGATCGCCGACTACTTCGCGCACCCGGAAAAGTATCCCGTGCTCGCGCAAGTCGAGCCGGGCGAGCTGCGCTCAAAGCTCCCCGCCTCCCCGCCCCGTAGCGGCGAGCCGATGCCGGAGATCCTCGCCGACGTTGAGCGCCTCGTCGTGCCGGCCATCACGCACTGGAACCACCCTTCGTTCTTCGCCTACTTCGCCACCTCTTCCTCCGCGCCCGGCGTCTTCGGCGAGCTACTCTCCGCGGCCTTCGACACGAAGGCGATGCTCTGGCGCACCTCGCCCGCCTCGACCGAGCTGGAAGAGGTCGCGCTCGACTGGCTGCGGCAGTTGATGGGCCTGCCCCGCGAGTTCGAGGGCCTCATCTACGACACGGCCTCGGTCGCAAGCCTCCACGCCATCGCCGCCGCGCGCGAGGCGCTCGACCTTCGCGTCCGCGAGGACGGCATGAGCGGGCGGCCCGACCTGCCTCTGCTCCGGCTCTACGCCTCCGAGCAGTCGCACTCTTCAATCGAGAAGGCGCTCATCGCCCTCGGCCTCGGCCAGCGCTCGCTCGTCAAAGTTCCGACCGACCCGGAGTTCCGCATGGACGCGAGCGCGCTCGCCCGCTTGATTGAGGAAGACAGACGCGCTGGCCAGCTCCCCTTCTGCGTCGTCGCCACGGTCGGCACGACCTCGACGACGAGCGTTGACCCCGTTGACGCCGTCGCCGACACTTGCGAGCGCGAGCGGCTCTGGCTCCACGTTGACGCGGCCTATGCAGGCTCGGCGGGCATTGTCCCTGAGCTGCGCCACATCCTCGCGGGCTGCGAGCGCGCCGACTCGTTTGTGACGAACCCGCACAAGTGGCTCTTCACTCCGTTCGATCTGTCCGCGCTCTACAGCCGACGCCTCGACGTGCTGCGCCGCGCCTTCACGCTCATCCCCGAATACCTGCGCACGCCCGAACAGGACTTGGTTCGCAACGGCTCGGACTACGGCGTGCAGCTCGGACGACGCTTCCGCGCGCTCAAGCTCTGGATGATCCTCCGCTACTTCGGCCACGAGGGCCTGGCCGCGCGCCTGCGCGAGCACTGCCGTCTCGCCCGCCTCTTCGCGTCTCTCATCGAAGAGTCGCCGGACTGGGAGCTGCTCGCGCCCGTGCCGCTCAGCGTCGTCTGCTTCCGCGCGCGCACGACCGTTGCAGGCGAGACTGAAAAGGCGGAAGGCGCTGGCGGCGAGGCAGAAGGCGTGACCGACGAAGTGCGCGAACGCAGCCTCGACGCGCTCAACGAGCGCCTGCTGAACGCCGCGAACGCGACCGGCGAGGTCTTCATCTCTCACACGAAGCTCCACGGGCACTTCACACTCCGCCTCGCCGTCGGCAACATACGCACGACCGAAGAGCACGTCCGGCGCGCGTGGCGGCTGCTCAACGAGAAGCTGGCCGAGCTTTCGGGCAAGGCTTACAGTCGGAGTTCCTGACGACGTTTGAACTGACGGAGGTTTGAGAGGCATGCTGACGCACATCGTCATCTGGAAATACAAGACCGAGGCGAGCGCAGACGAGCGGCGCGAGCACATCGCGCGCCTGCGCGCTCTCGCCCAGGTCGTCCCCGACCTACAGAGCCTCGCCGTCGGCACGGATGTTCTGCGCCTGCCGCGCTCCTACGACACCGGCCTCGTCGCAACCTTCCGCGACCGCGCCGGCCTCGAAGCCTACACAGTCCACCCCGACCACGTCATCGCCGCAGACTTCGGTCGCCGCATCAGCGAGCACGTCGCCTCCGTTGACTTCGAGGACGAAAAGAAAAGTGATAAGTGATGAGTGATAAGTGATAAGAAAAATCTGTTGCCTTTTCTCATCACTTATCACTCATCACTTATCACTTTCCCGAAGCTATGAAGCGTTGGAAGAAGATCGCGCTCGTGCTGTTCGGCCTGCTGTTCGTGTCGCAGGTGCCGTTCGCTTACAGGCGCTACCGGCTCAGCCGCCTGCGCGCGTCGATTGCCGAGGTGAACGCGGCGCACGCGGCAGCGCCGGCGGACGATCCCTTCGACGACTACGCGGGCGTCTTCCACGTCCACTCCTCGCTCGGCGGCCACAGCACGGGCACGCTCGAAGAGATTGTCGGCGCGTCGAAGGCAGACCGCCTCGCCTTCGTCATCATGACGGAGCACCCGTCGGCCTTCGTCAACACTTCCGAGGCGACGCTCCGAGGCACGCACGAAGGTGTCCTCTTCCTCAACGGCAACGAGCTTGCGGCCTCAGACGGCGGGCGCGTCTTCGCCGTCCCCGGCTTCGAGCTTCCCGATTCGAGCCTCAGCTTGCACGACCTCGCCGCGCGCGCGTCGGGCGAAGGTCGCCTCGCAGTCCTCGGCTACCCCGAACAGGTGCGCGACCTCCGGCCCGAAGGCTTCGACGCCGTGGAGGTCTACAACCTCTACACCAACTCGAAGAGGATCAGCTACGCGCTCCTCTTCTTCGACGGCCTCTGGTCTTACTGGGGTTATGCAGACCTTCTCTTCACAGACTTCTACGAGAGGCCGGACGCGAACCTGAAGCGTTGGGATGAGACGAACGTAGCGGGTCGCCAGCGCCTCTTCGCCGTGGCCGGCAACGACGCGCACCAGAACGTCGGCCTCTCGCTGCAAGAGCAGACCGGCAAGAAGCTGCTCGACCTCAAGCTCGACCCCTACGAGCGCAGCTTCAGCGTCGTGCGCAACCACGTCCTCATTGAGAAGGGACAGCCGCTCGACGCCGAAACTCTGCTCGGAGCCTTCCGCAGAGGCCACAGCTACTTCGCCTTCGACCTCTTCGGCGACGCCTCCGGCTTCCGCTTCACGGCGGACAACGGCACGGACAGGCGCGTCATGGGCGACGAGATTGCGACGGGCGCGGACGGGCGAGTCCGCCTGTCCGTGCGCTCGCCCGTGAAGTGCCGGACGCTATTTTTCAGGGACGGGCGGGCTGTTCGCGAAGTGAAGGATTCGGCGGAGGCGGAGCTGACGGCGGAGGGCGCGGGTGTCTACCGCGTCGAGGTCTACCTGGATCAGCTCGGAGGCCTTCTGGAAGGAAAGCCCTGGATCGTCTCCAACCCGATCTTCGTCCGCTGAAGCGTGGCATGGCTGCGGGTTGTCGGTCTCCGTCGAAGTGGAGCGGGTTGAGAGCTTCAGTGGAGTGGGTTGAGGGCTTCATCTGAAGTGGCCGGCTGGCGGGATTTCGGCGTGTAGATACGACATCGCCCCGCACAAGCTCTTTTGCCTGCGTGGGGCGGTGTTGCGCTGGGTCAGAAGCCCGACCCAAATTTTGCGGAGACGGTGCTTAAGTCACCGATAACTGTAGAGAACCTCGTGTTTGATTCTTCTCACGCCCTCAGACCCAGTGTAGCGGGAGTGTAGCGTGTACAGCCTCCTGTTAAGGTTGTCCAAGTGGCCTGAGTTTACGCCCCGCACGGACTCCTGTCAAGGTTCACTTTGACCGTCACCCGAAGATACGAATAACCCCTCCCGAAGTCCGAACAGTCCGCGTGACTTTGCCTCCAAGCGTGCGTCGGCTCGCCTAAGTTTTCGACCGCGGCGTCGCGCCGCCCGACCACGCCGTCGCCACGCAATCGGCCTCAAGCCCTGGCGGGCCGGCACGAAGGGCTGCAACAGTGCACGCTTTCGGCTGTCGGCAACTTATTTCGTTGACGGGCTGGTCGGAAACCCCGCAACCGCTTAAATTCAGGAACATTTCCACGACTCCCGCGTGGCATTAGGCTTGCTCAACTGTACGACACCGATTCGTGTCGCGGCGAGGCGTCGCGGCACATGGCGGCGACGGCGGCGGGACAGCCAGCCGAAAGGTTCTGTTCCCTCCTTCAGGAGTTTCTGATGACGGAAGCAGCGACATTTCCCCTGCGGCAGCGCGCCGCCAAACTCAGCGAGGCGCGCAAGGCTGCGCAACCCGCAACCGACTATGAGTTGACGCGTGCAGCAGCTTCCGGCGACTCATCGGCCTTCGAGGAGTTGTACTCGCGCCACTCACGGCGCGTCTACTCTCTGTGCCTGCGGATGACGGCCAACACCGCTGAAGCCGAAGACCTCTCCCAAGAAGTCTTCATCCAACTCTACCGCAAAGTCGGCTCCTTCCGCGGCGAATCGCAGTTCACCACCTGGCTGCACCGCCTCACAGTCAATCAGGTCTTAATGCACTTCCGGCGCAAAGGCGTGCGGGTCGAGCAGACGACCGAAGACGGGGTGGAGACGCAGCAGGCAGAAAGAGGGACTGAAAATCACTTGCAGATGCCGGTGGTTGACCGGATAGCTTTGGACAAGGCGGTGTCACAGTTGCCGCCCGGTTATCGAGCGGTCTTTGTGCTGCACGATGTGGAGGGGCACGAGCACGAGGAGGTGGCGCGGTTGTTAGGCTGCTCGGTGGGGACTAGTAAGTCGCAGTTGCACAAGGCCAGAATGAAGCTCAGGCAGTTGTTGACGACCGGGAAGAGGTCGCGGCGCAGAAGGGTTGCGAGGAATGCGCCCGTGGCTTGAGCCGAAAAAGCTTGCGGCCATCAGCCGGAAAGCGTGCGCC